>JBIKOX010000021.1:0-24102 GCA_044357775.1 Bacteroidia bacterium
TTCTTCAACTACAGGACCAACCATACGGCACGGGCCGCACCATTCTGCCCAAAAATCTACTAACACTGGTTTGTCTGATTTTAATACTAATTCTTCGAAGTTCGCATCTGTTATTTCTAAAGCCATTTTATTTTTAGTTTAAAGGTTTATATAATTTATGTGTCTAAATTAACTTTGTTAAAAGGAACAACCAAATATTAAACCAAATAGTTTTATATGTCTTTTTGACATTTTTTATCCCATTTAACGACAAATTATTTGACATGGCTACTTTCTAACACTTTGCATAAAATTGTACATTTTTAGAATAGAAATTAAAAAAAACTTAAATCACCAAAACAAAACGACATAAAATGTTAACTATCGTTGCAGTTTCCATATTAGTTAACGACCTTTACACACTAAAATAAAATCGATGGAAACAGCTATTCCTTTTATAATTTATGTTGAGGCAACTCCAAATCCCGCTTCATTAAAATTTGTTGCAAATAAATTATTGATTAACGAAAAAGGAGCAAGTGCAGAGTATAAAAACGTTTCAGAAACAATAACAGCTCCAATTGCCAAACAACTGTTCCAATTTCCATTTGTAAAAACAATTTTTATTGCTGCTAATTTTATCACAATTACTAAAACAGATTCTGTTGATTGGGATGACATTACTTTGGAATTGCGTGCTTTTTTGACAGAGTATTTAAATGCTGGGAAATTAATTGTAACAGCATTGCCAAAACAAGAGGTTGCAACTGACAATACATTTACCGAAAAAGTAATAATCAGCACCCAACATGTTGCAGCTAAAGATGAGGTGGAAGCTAAAATAATAGAAGTTTTGGATCAATATATTCGGCCAGCAGTAGAATCTGATGGAGGAATGATTACATTTAAAGAATTAAAAGATGGAGTTGTAACGGTGCAAATGCGCGGAGCATGCAGCGGTTGCCCTAGTAGCACTATGACGCTTAAAGCCGGCATTGAAGCATTGTTAAAACGTTTATTGCCTGATGCAGTTAAAGAGGTTGTGAGCGAAGCTGTTTAAAATATATCAGTTCCAATATTGCAGATTATTAATTTTTCTCAAGTTTTTGCTTTTTCTCATTTTTTTTGATTATGCTCGATGAGTATTTTGTTTGTTATTATTATTAAGCAAGAAATAACTATTTTTTAACGAAATAACCAACAAATTGAATCACAAATTTGAATTAATAGTTTAATTTTGTTTAACGCTATAAATCTATTTATGACTACTTTATTTTATTCAAATTCTAAGAAAGTAATTAGTGTTTTTCTGTTTTCAATTTTATTTCTTTGTTCTTGTAAGCACAAAACAGACTTTAATAGTTTACGAGCAATAAGCTATTCTGAAGAAATTGCTCCTATAATTAGTTCTAATTGTTCAGCTTCAGGCTGTCATGGTTCTGCTAACTACGAAGAATTTAGTTTAAGTACTTATGATCAATTAATAGATGGGGGAATTTCTGCGGGCTCGCCAAATACTAGTGAATTATATAATTCGTTAATAAGTTTAGGAGATGATGTCATGCCCAAGAAACCTTTTAAAGCATTAACAGAAAAACAAATTCAATTAATTTATGTTTGGATTGGACAAGGCGCTAAAAACAATTAATACTTGCATACAATGAAGAAAGTATATTTATCTATTTTGACAATTGCTACAATTTGTTTTTTAAATAGTTGTTATTATGATAATTTTAAAGAATTGCATCCTGAAGGTGCTTTAAATAATAATGGTTGCGATACAACGGGTGTTATTAGTTATTCAGCACAAATAGTACCAATATTATCTTCTGCTTGTTTGGGTTGCCATAATCCAGGTAACGGAGATTTGTCAAATCACTCAAGTGTTCAGGCTTATGCCATATCAGACGTTTTATATAATAGAGTGAATACTGGAAACATGCCTCTAGGTGGCCCCAAGTTATCGGATTGCGATATTGCAAAAATAAAAAAATGGGTAGATGCTGGCGCCCTAAACAACTAATATTTATATATGAAAAAAATTATAGTATCTTTTTCTTTAATTATAACTAGTTCATCTGCATTTTTTGCTCAAAGTCCAGATGACTTATTAAACATGGTAGCAGAAAAACCAAAAAAAGAATACGCATCTGCTACCTTTAAAACTACCCGATTAATTAACTTTCATACCGTAGAGGTTTTAAGTCGTCGTAGTTTGGATTTTAGAATCTCGCACCGTTTTGGAGATTTTAATTCGGGAGCATATAATGCTTGGGGAATTGATGGCGGAGCAAATATTCGTTTGGCTTTAGAATATTGCCATGGTAGTCGTTTAATGTTTGGACTAGGAAGAACTTCTGGTAAAAAAATTGCAGATGGATTTGTAAAATACCGTTTATTAAAACAAACAACTAAAGGTGGAGGTATGCCAGTAAGCGTTACCTTGTTTTCATCTGTTTACCACACTTTTATGCAAAATGTATTAATTGATGGTGTAAACAAATATCAATCTATACCAGATAGGCTATCGTATTGCAATCAAATTATGATTGGTAGAAAATTCAGTTCTCGTTTTTCATTTCAATTAACGGCAGCAATGGTTCACGTTAATTTAGTTGATAAGATTTTTGATAAAAATGATTGCTTTGTGGCTGGAGCAGTTACCCGATTTAAATTTACAAAACGTCAGGCAATTACTGTAGAGTATGGGTTAAGATTAAATAAATATAGTAAAGAAAAATATTATGATAGTTTTGGCATAGGATATGATTTAGAAACTGGAGGACATGTATTTCAAATACATTTAACAAATTCATTTGGATTAACAGAGGACCAATATTTTATGTATACCAATACGTCTTGGGATAATTGGGGTATACGTTTAGGATTTAATATTTCGCGCGTGTTTAGTTTACAAGGAAAAAACAAAGAATAATAATTAATTTAATAAATAGATAATATGAAAAATATTTTAGCATTAGTAGTTTTAGCGGTTAGTTTAAATGGATTTTCACAAATTTATATTGGTGAAAAATGTAAGATTACTTTTTTTAGCGAAGCTAAATTAGAAAACATTGATGCAGTAAATACAGTTACAAAACCTGTATTTAATCCCAAAACGGGTGATTTTGTTATTAAAGCGCAACAAATTGCCTTTGTTTTTCATTCTGCGTTAATGCAAGAACATTATAATGAAAATTATATAGAAAGCGAAAAATTTCCATATGCTATTTTCAAAGGAAAAGTTCAAGAAGCAATTGATTATAGCAAAGATGGCACTCATAATGTTACAATGGTAGGAACATTAGAAACGCATGGAGTAGAGCTTCCAAGAACAATAACAGGCACAATTAGTATTAAAGATGCAGTTATTAGTTTGGATTCTAAATTTAATATAAAGGTCGCTGATCATAAAATTAAGGTGCCATCGCTATATGCAGAAAAAATTGCTGAAACAATTCAAGTAACTTTTCATACGGACATGATACCGTTTAAAAAGTAATAGTTGTAAATAGCACAATTAATTATCTCATGAGGCACAAGCACTCAAAAATAGTGAGTTTTCTTGCTGAAACTATTTAAGGTTTTAGCAATCTCTAAAAAAACGCTCTTATTTGCGCGCCACCAATATTTATAATTTGATTATTCGGCGATTTTCGCCCATCGTAATTGATACTAATTTGTAAATTATTACTTAAGTTACGCTGATAGCTTAATCCCCAAGTATAATTATATCCAACCTTTAAAGCATTTAACATTTCGTATGCTATCGCAGTGTTTTCAGTATCATTATAAGAAATATTTATTAAATTAATTTTGCCCGTAATACTACCTTTTTCTAACTGATTATATTTAAATTCTAAACCAAAGTCATTGAGCTCGGCATTTTGAGTTCCCCCCTCAATACTATTTTGTTTTTTGTTATGTTTATAAATAACACTTATTCTGAAAGCGGTATTAGGTTGGTAGTTGACTTTTTGTTCAAAATCATACGATTCTATTTTATAATTACGATTAGTTAAAAATTCAGAAACGGTTTGCTTTATGCCAAATACATTAGCGCTATTAAAACTCCAGGCACGAGTAACGTTCCATCTCCAACGCCATTCATGAGTTGTATTTCCCCGAATTTCTGTTCCATTGGTTAATAACTGTTTACTTAAGGTATTTTGATACGTATAATCTGTGCCAAACACTGCGGCACTTTGATTAAAAAATACGCTTTGGCGAAGCGAATAATTTATGGCGGTAAGCAATGGATCATTTAAGTTAATTTCGGATGGATTAAAACTAAATAAGTTCCCGTTATCGTTTGATTTTTTATCTATTCTGTAAACAGACTGAGTTGCAAAGCGACTAATAAATTTCAGTGCCTTTCTCGAACTATCTTTTAAGAAAACAACCGGACGAAGATTTAATGACATACTAAATTGGTCGCGTAATACTTTTACATACTGACTTGTAGGCGTGTAAACTTTAATATATAAGGCCTGATCCGAAAACTGTGCTATTTCAAATTCATCAACTTCCTGCGTACCGTTTCCATTATAGTCTTTCCAGGCATGAGTACCTTGCCCAGCGGCTACTAACAAATAATAATATTCTTTTTTGTTTTCTAAACCATAACCCGTTTCATAAAAAATGGTAGAAGTTATAAATCCTTTAATTAATCGTGGAGAATATTCTACGCGACTTAATAAGGTATTATCTGGTTTTAGATATAAAGGATTAGCATTCTTTAACTGCAACTCTCTATAAGTAAACACTATTGAAAATGGGTGATTACGAATACTATTAACGTTAGCCGAAAAACCAATATTTTGTGCCAAAGTGGAATCTTTTAAAATAGAGCCATACGCTTGCTTATCCCTTCGCTCTCTGTAAAACAACTTGAATAAATTTCCGGAAGTATCTTTATTAGTGATGTTTCCTTCCCATTCCCAAAACTGATAACTGCGCGGCAATAAAGTATCAGAGGTGTTTTTTTTGAATTGATTTTGTTCAAACTCGTCTAGATAATTTAATTTTAGTTTCCAAACTGATTGCGAAAAAGCGGTTTTGTGTCTGTAGAAATTACTTAATAAGGAATTATAATTACTGGTAAGGTAAGATGCGTTGTATGAAATGGAATTTGTTTTAGTATTGTATAAACTTTGCACACTGTGTTTTAATCCTTTGTAAAAGGCGCCTTCTTCAAAAAAGTTAAAACCGTATACTAATTTTACTTTATCATTTTTTTGAATTCCTATTTGAGCAAATCCAACATGTTGATCTGTATTAATTGGGGCGTTAATTGGCCTATTCCAGTCGCGTTCAAATTCAATTGCTCTATACCTTTCAAGAGGGTTAAAATTTTGCTGCACATATTCATATCCTAAATTATAAACAGCATTTAAAGAATGTTTTGAGGCTGTATCGTTTTTTATAACGGTTTGATTATTGCTATTTACTTTTATGCCATACCCATCATCATTATTTGAATTAAATTTACTGAAAGTATTTATATCGTTTTTAGTATAAACTCCTTCTGCATCTATCTGATGATTTTTATTAAATTGATAGTTAACGCCCGTAGTAAACATTTGTTTTTTCTTCGGCGTCACTAAAGGAATTACAGGCTCATAATTTCCCTGCAAAATTCCGCCTACAGGCGCTACCCATTTATATACTTTGCCATTTGCAGTTGTTGATACTTGAATATAGTATCCATTATTTTCTCCAACATAACTATATTTAACTCTGTATTTAGCGCTATCTGGGTTAGTAGAATACACAAAAATTCCAGGATAAATTAGAGAAGAAATAACCGTGTCTTTTTTCCAATAAAATACGTCGGTAGTATTAAATGCCACAAGTTCAGCACCGCTTGTAACTGCTTTTGTTAAAGTGTCGCCAATACTAAACATCGTTAACTTTTGCTTTTCTGTTAATGATTGTTGAAGTGTTTTGTTTTTATTGTCTTGCTCTCCAAAAAAATTAAAGCGTACTTTTAATTTATCAGATTCAATTTCCTCACTAAAAAAATAAAGGGATCTTGCGTAATTTCTTTCGGCATATTGAAACTCAGCAATAATACGTTTGTCTTTGGTTATAATTTGTTTAGCAGTAAAAGTTAGTTCCGAAGTATTATAATCAATAGTATAATCATTCTCTTGGCCACGCTGTAATAACCTACCGTCAATATAAATACGCTCAGTACCGGATAGTACGATAATAAATTGTTCATTGTCAGCGCCACGTAATCGATATGGACCTTGATTGTTTTCTGTTCCTTGTATACTATTTCTGGCAAATTTTCCTTTACTCACAGCGCCACTTAATTGAGTTTTAAATACTACCGGTTTTTTATTAATTGTATCGCTGTAGTTGTTCGAGAAATAAGCTCCCTGTGCGCGTTTATAAAAATTCATGAAATAACTGCTTGGTCTTTGTAACTGAAAATCTCCTACAATTAATTTGGATGTTTTATTTGATAGTTGAACAAACACTTTGTCAAACTCTTGCAGTTGTGCAGTTGTTCCATCTGCCTGAAAAGGAATATTATCATCGGTAGCTGCTAATAATAAATCTACTTCTTGTGTTAATTTTCCGCTCACTTGTAAATTTAAACTTGAGTTTACCACAACATCTTGATTGTTTCCAAAACTAATACTTCTACTTATGCTCCCATTTTTATTTAAGCCATCAGATACAAACGATTCACTAGGTATTGCGGAACCCGCAAAAGCTAATGTCATTGGGTTTAATGGAAGAGATAAATCTTTGGTTAATTTCGATTTACTGAGATGATAATACTGTTTTTCAAAATTATATGGGAAGGTTTTGTAAGATATAAAAACTGGATCACTTGGTTTTACTTTAAATACAATTGCTTTTAAAGTATAATTTATTGTAAAAGTGGTGGAGTCTAATTTGTTATTTTTTACTGTAATTTTTATAGTTCCAGGAATTAAACTTAAACTATCTAAAAAAAGCGTGTCAGATTTTACAAAAAAATATTTTTGTTTCAGATTCGTTTGCGATTGTGTTTGAATAAAAAATCCAAACAAAAAAACAACTATACAAATAAATCTAAAACTCATCATGCTATTAACGATTTATAAATATAGAAATTGTATTTTTAAGCCATAAACATTATTTATTATGCGAATTATTACATACAACGTAAATGGCATCCGTGCTGCTATGAACAAAGATTTGGTGGGCTGGCTTAGATCCTCTAATCCTGATGTGCTTTGTTTACAAGAGGTAAAAGCAACTCCAGAGCAAGTAGATGTTGCAGCATTTGAAGCTTTAGGATATCAATTATACTGGTATCCTGCTCAAAAAAAAGGGTATAGTGGCGTGGCCATTTTTTCTAAATTAAGCCCAAAAAATATTGAATACGGTTGTGGTATTGACGCTTATGATTTTGAAGGTAGGGTTATTAGAGTTGATTTTGAGGAATGCTCTGTTATGAGTGTGTATCATCCAAGCGGAAGTAGCGGAGATGAAAGACAAGCCTTTAAAATGAAATGGTTGGTTGATTTTCAAAACTATATTGATGAATTAAAAGTAAGCATTCCAAATTTAATTTTGTGCGGCGATTACAACATTTGCCATAAGCCAATTGATATTCATAACCCAAAATCAAATGCTAACACCTCTGGGTTTTTGCCAGAAGAACGAGAATGGATGGAACAATTTATTCAATCTGGCTTTACAGATTCTTTCAGGCATTTTAATCCAAACCCACATCAATATAGTTGGTGGAGTTATAGAGCTGGTTCGCGAGGCAAGAACTTAGGTTGGCGAATTGATTATAATTTAGTAGCAAGTCAATTAAAGGATAAAATAGTTCGATCGGTAATATTATCTGATGCTGTGCATAGCGATCATTGTCCTGTATTACTAGAAATTGAATTGTGATACATAATCCTAATTGCAAGTAATTTCCATTTTAAGTTTATATTTGTTTTGTTATTTAGTAATCATGTATTTATTATTATTTAGCATCCTAATTAACCGCCACCTTCATGTTACTGCTGCGCCATATGACCGATAAAAAACAACAAATTAGTTTTTCTAAAAAAGTTATTATTGTAATGTTTTGCAGTTTGTTTTGCATTGTATTGTTGTCGTGCGGTGATGATAAAAAGGTAATTCACAATAGCATTGAAGGAAACGGTGGAGTTTATGCAGGCGGAATAATGCGGTTAAATGAAGTTGAATCGTTTAAGAGTTTATTTCCACTTTCGGTAAATGAAGTAGTAGGGTTTCATATTGGTGGCCAATTGTTTGAAGGACTTGTTAAGTTTAATCAAAACGATTTATCCATTAAACCTGCAATTGCAAGGTGTTGGGAATCTAACGAAAGTGAAACAGAATGGACTTTTCATATTAGGCAAGGAGTTTTTTTTAATAACGACGGGTGTTTTAAGAATGGAAAAGGAAGAACTGTTAAAGCAACTGATGTGAAAGCATGCCTTGATAAATTATGCACCTCAGACGCTTTAAATGCTCAGTATGATGTAACATTTAAAGATAAAGTTGTTGGAGCAAATGAATCTTTTGCAGCATCCAAAATAGGTAAAAAAAACGGGGTATCTGGAGTTAAAGTCGTTGATGACACTACGTTAATTATTAAATTAAAATTTCCTTTTTCTGGTTTTTTGAATATGTTAGCTATGCCAGGCTGTTGGATTTATCCTCCCGAAGCACTTGCTAAGTATGGAGAGGATATTCGAATTCATCCAGTGGGAACTGGCGCATTTTATTTAGAAACATTAAAAGAAGGCGAAGTACTAATATTGAAAAAAAATAAAAATTATTATGGCATGGATGCTGATGGTAATAAATTACCTCATTTAGATGGCCTAAAATATACTTTTATAAGAGAAAAAAAGACTGAAATTTTAGAATTTAAGTCGGGTAATTTAGATATGGTTTACAATTTGCCAGTTGAATTTTTTCACGATATAATGGGCGATTTAGAGCATGTTAAAGAACGAAAGACGGAATTTCAAATATTAAATTCGCCAGCATTGAGCACTCATTATTTTGGCTTCAATACTAATGATAAAGTGCTTAGTAATAAAAATGTTCGCTTAGCTATTAATTATGCAATTGACAGACATAAAATTGTAGATTTTACAATACAAGGAGAAGGTAATTATGGAGATTATGGTATTGTGCCTTATTATGAAGCTTTTGAAAAAGACGGTTATAATTATAAAGGTTTAAAAGGATATACATTTGACGTAGCTAAAGCAAAAGAATATTTAAAAAAAGGAGGATTCCCCAATGGAAAGGGTTTCCCAAAAATAACCTTGCAAATTAATAGTGGTGGTCAAGATAGAAATTTGTTAATTGCTGGTGTCGTGCAAAAAATGTTGAAAGAAAATTTGAATATAGATATTGAAACAATTAGTCTTCCACTTGCTGACCATATTAATCAAGTTGCTTCTGGAAAAGCTGATTTTTTTAGATTTGCTTGGGTGGCAGATTACCCAGATCCCGAAACGTTTTTGACTATTTTTTATGGAAAACATGTGCCTGCTAATTCAGTCGAAAAATCTTTTATTAATTATACACGATTTAAAAATGAAAGGTTCGATTCGTTATTTGCTGCCGCTAACATTGAGGCTAATAAATCAAAGCGCTATGCCATTTTATCTCAAGCTGAAAATATTTTATTGGATGAGGCTCCATTTGTGCCAATTTTTTATGACGAAAATTATCGGTTAGAGCAATTGAACGTTCGAAATTTTCCTGAAAACGCCATGAATTACATGGATTTATCAGTGGTATATTTAGTTCCTTATGATAAGTTATCTATAAAGTAATAGTATACATTTTTTCATCTAGCACATTCTTTAAGCTATTAGGATTTTTGTTGCATTTGGTATTAAAATAAAAGTATAATTCGTTTATAGCACATCATTGATTTTTAGTAAATTCGCAAATATGGCAACAATAAACAAAAAAACACAAATAGATAGCAAGCATAGTTTAACTATAATTTGCTCAACTTTTAAAAACAAATCTGAATATGCTTTAACAAAAGAACAGGTTGATTATATTAATCATGATATTAAAAGCAATGATAAAAAGTTTGTTTGCATTAATACCTTATCTCGTTTGTTTTGTGTGATAGTAGTTGATGAAAAAAAGACTCATTATACATCACTGGAATCAATTAGAAAAAATGGAACTGCTATTGCTGATATGATTAATTCTGAAAAGCATAAAAGTATTTCAATTTTTAATGACTTAACTAGTCCTGACTATTCTCTGGCTTTAGCAGAAGGAATTGCATTATCAAACTATCAGTTTATTAAGCATAAGCCAAGTGCTAAAAAAACTGCCAATACATTAACAGATATTCATATTGTTGACGCAAAAGCAACTGCGCAAAATTTATCAAACCTATCAATTGCTATTGATGCCACTCTTAAGGCACGAGATTTAGTTAATGAACCTGTAAACACCTTAAATGCTACTGATTTGTCAAATGCTTTTAAAGCGATGGGAAAAAGCGCAGGCTTTAAAGTGGAAGTATTTAATAAAGCAAAAATCAAACAATTAAAGATGGGTGGTTTATTAGCTGTAAATCAAGGAAGTGTTGATCCGCCAACGTTTTCAGTTATGGAGTATAAACCTAAAAACCCTAAAAATAAAAAACCATATGTGTTAGTTGGAAAAGGTGTAGTTTATGATACTGGTGGATTAAGCTTAAAACCTACTCCAAATAGCATGGATTTAATGAAATGCGATATGGCAGGAGCTGCAGCTGTTGGCTGTACTATGTTTGCTATTGCAAAGGCAAAATTAAATGTTCACGTAATAGCATTGGTTCCATCTACAGATAATCGTCCCGGATTTAATGCTTTTGCTCCAGGCGATATTATTACTATGATGGATGGTAGCACAGTGGAGATGCTTAATTCTGATGCTGAAGGACGCATGATTTTAGCAGACGCGCTTCATTACGCAAAACGTTATAAGCCTGAAATGGCAATTGAGTTATCTACATTAACTGGTGCAGCAGCAGCCGCTATTGGGCAGTATGGAATTGTGAGTATGGGAACTGCAACAGATGAGCAAAAAAGTAAACTAACAGTTAGCGGATTGCGTATGCACGAGCGATTAGCTGAATTTCCATTTTGGGATGAATATGATGAGTTGATTAAATCAGATATTGCTGATCAAAAGAATTTAGGAGGTCCTTATGGTGGTGCAATTACAGCTGGTAAGTTTTTGGTAAAATATACAGATTATCCTTATATGCATTTTGATATTGCAGGACCTGCATTTGTAAGCGCAAAAGATAGCTATAGAGGAAAAGGTGGAACAGGCTATGGTGTAAGATTATTATTTGATTTTTTCTCCAATTTATAAGTTATGATAGATAATAAAATAATAGTAGGCATATCTCAAGGAGATTTAAATGGAATTGGATTAGAGATTATTTTGAAAACTCTAGCAGAGCCTGGGATATCAGAAATTTGTATTCCAGTACTATTTAGTTCACAAAAAACAGTTTCTTATTTTAGAAAAATGTTAAATATGGATGAATTTAATTTTAATCCAATAAGAGACTTTAATCAATTAAATACTAAAAAACCAAATGTATTTATTTGTTATGAAGAAGAGGTTACGATTGAAATGGGAAAGCCTACAGTACTTAGCGGCAAATACGCTAAGTTATCATTAGAGGAGGCAACAATGGCATTATTTGATAAAAAAATTGACGTTTTAGTAACCGCCCCCATTAATAAGCATACAATGAAAGAAGCTGGATTTAATTATCCGGGACATACAGAATACTTGGGCGAAAAATTGGGAGGAACTCCTTTAATGTTATTGTGCGCTAACGATTTGCGAGTAGCGGTTGTAACAGGGCATGTTCCGTTAAAAAATATTTCGGAAAAAATATCGATGGATAATGTATACAATAAGATTATTCAATTGCATACATCTTTGGTAAAAGACTTTGGTATTAGAAAACCTAAAATTGCTGTATTAGGATTAAATCCTCATGCGGGCGAGAATGGCGCGATTGGCGATGAAGAATTGAAGTCCATTATCCCTGCCATTGAAAAAGCAAAAGAATCGATGTTTGTATATGGACCTTATTCGGCAGATGGTTTTTTTGGTAAAAATACCCAAGCTCAATTTGACGGTGTGTTAGCAATGTATCACGACCAAGGTTTAATTCCTTTTAAAACATTAGCTTTTGGAACTGGCGTAAATTTTACCGCAGGCTTAGATTTTGTTCGCACTTCACCCGACCATGGCACTGCATATGATATTGCGGGAAAACAAATGGCGGACGAATCATCCTTTAGAGAAGCATTATACACTGCAATTGATATTTATAGAAACAGGGCATTACTTGGCGAAATTTCGGCTAAGCCACTTGCATTTTCTCCAATTAAAAAGGAGCGAGGATAAAATATCAGTAATATGCCTCAGAGGCATGCAATGATATTGGTTGCGCGCTTAAAGTACTTTCTAATTAATCTAAACGTAAATTAGTGGAACCAATTATTGCGCCATCACAAGAAACTTCAATGATGTAATTTCCTGGAACTAATTCGCCTTGGCCCTCGCAATATGCAACTCCACTAATTTCTTTATTTGCATAATTTAAGGCTTGTTTGCCTGCAAAATAGCCACTTGATTTATCAAATGAAAACTTATAATTATCATCATAATTTTTCGCCATTTCTTTTCCATCAGGCGTAACAATTCTTATGAATACATTTTTTTCTCCAGCTTTTGCAATTTTATTTTCTCCTAATGAAAATGATACTTTTATTTTTTGAACTCGAGAAGCTTTACTCGTTTCACTTTCTTTTTTTCCGCCGCTTTTAAATTTAACTCCTTTTGCAACAATGTTAAAGCAAGAAAGTAGCGAGCCTTTTTGGATAGTAGCATTTAACACCTCTTTTTCTTTATTTAATGTAGTTGTTTTACCTTTTTCGGTAGTTAACTCTTTTAACACATTATCTTTTTCTACAATTAATGTTTTATTCAATGTGCCTAAAGAGTCAATCGTCCTAACATAACCTCTCATAATTTGACGCAATGATTCAGTCTCTTTTCTTAATTTTGAAATGATATATGCATCGCCTTTATGTTTTTCAGCATCTTTTAATAATTGCTCAATTTCGGCTTTCTTAGCATCTATTTCTGCTTGCAGTGCTTTGTCATTTGTCTCTAAGTTATTGTAATCTTTTTGCAGTTGTAATAATTCTCCTTGAACGTTGTCGCGCTCTACAATAATTTGTTCCTTAACAACAACTTCGTTTGCTGCTTTATTTTTCTCTTGCATATACATCCAAAATGTTACGCCATTTGTTATTGCTAAAAGTGCAATTAAAATCCAAAGTAAGCCCGACTTTTTGCGATTTTCGTTTGATGTATTTTCTTCCATGACAAATTATTATTTCTTCAAAATTACTATAAAATTAAAAGCACTCAGCGAAAGTTTTTCACTAAGGTTTCTTAATTAAATTATTTTAACTGTTATTGAGTAATTCCTAATTTTTTGGCAATCGCAGCAGGTATTGCTTTTTTATGCAACATAATGCTAGTAGTTTTATAAAGCACGTAGCTTTCAGAAGCGTAAAAATAGCCATCGCAGTCGTTTCTATCTTTTCCCCACGAGTTTTTTACAATGTAGTAAGGAGTTTCGTTTTGATCTTTTACTAATCCAATAATATGCATTCCGTGGTCATCTTGTGTTTCGTAGTTATCAAATGCCAACTGCCTATTTTCTTGCGTTACTTTAAATTGTGCATGTGGCTTTTTTACTAATGCAGTTTTTTCTTCATCTGTCATATCGGCAATTGGTGTTTCTGGCATTATAGCTAATCCGTCTTTAAAACGAAATCCTTTTTCACTTATATCCGCTGCCCATGCAAATGTAAAACCACTATTAATCGCACTTTGCATTACTTCTTGAAATTCGCTTAATGGCAAATTATACATTTGATCCCAATTCCAGTTATCCGGAACTTCTAAAGTAAATTTAGTGTAAAAAGGATGGTGCGTAAATGAGGTTATGTAAATGTAATCGTCTGCGTTAAGTCCAGTTGCCTCAGTATATGTTTTTGGAGTATACTCTTTTCCTTTGTATGTAAATTTTTCAGGTACTTTTCCTAAAAATGCATCGCAGGTGTTTTCTACAACTGTATGCATGTTTGCAAAATCTATTTTAGTATTTTTATCATCAGCCGATGCAGCTACAATTCCTTTTAGTGTAGCTTCTAAAACCGAATGATTATGGAGGTCTTTAGGATTTTTCTTGCCTGTATAAATTTCTTCAGGCACTATTCCATATTTACGAATAACATTTACAACATCAGGAAAACCGCCACCTTCCGACATATTTGCTCTTCCATGCATTCGCACATAATTATCTGCTTTCATAGGATAAGTTCTTCGGGCGATGTACATTTCTGATAAATTAAATTCTTTACCTTTTCCCATTCGAATTAATTCACTTTCAAAAAAAGATAATGAAGAGAATGACCAACATGTACTGGTTTGATTTTGATTTTGAACAGCATTAGCATCTAAGCTCTTAATGATTGTAAACTTATAATCACTACCCTTCATGTTAGTTAGTGGGCCTTGAAAAGGTGCTTGGGTTTGCGAGTATGCAATAGTAACAGCGCAAATTGCTATAGTAGATAAAAATAAACGATTCATTGTAAAATTAATAGTAGAGGATTAATAAAATAAATAATAATATAGATTGTAACAGAAAAAAGTAAGCTATGACTAATTCGTAAAACGATAATTAAACCGCAGTTTCTTTATATTTTTCCATAAAACTCATAGAGGTTTTCATCATGTCGGTGGAACCTAAAAATAGAGGAGTTCTTTGATGAAGTTCTGTCATATCTAGTTCCATAATTCGCTTATAACCATCAGTTGCAACGCCACCAGCTTGTTCGATTATAAATGCTAGCGGATTACATTCATACAATAATCGTAATTTGCCTTTTGGAGATTTAGTTGTTTTAGGATATATATATATTCCGCCGGTAATTAAATTGCGGTGAATATCTGCAACTCCAGAACCAATGTAGCGGCTTGAGTAAGGACGACTTGTATTCAAATCTTCTTCTTGACAATATTTAATGTATTTTTTTACACCTTCAGGAAAGTGTAAATAGTTTCCCTCGTTGATGGAGTAAGTTTTGCCGTTTTTTGGCATTTGCATATTTGGATGAGATAAACAAAACTCACCAATACTTGGATCTAATGTAAAGCCATTTACACCCTTGCCAGTAGTATATACTAACATTGCCGAGGAACCATAGATAATATATCCAGAAGCTACTTGCTCTGTTCCACGCTGCATAAAATCTTCGTAGGTGCCAGGGCCGTTTAAACTCACTCGGCGGTATATTGAAAAAATAGTTCCAATAGAAACATTGACATCAATGTTTGAAGACCCATCTAATGGATCCATTGCAACAACATAACGCGCATTTTTTGAAATTTCCGTGTCAATAGGAATAATGTCTTCGTTTTCCTCACTGGCAATTGCGCAACACTCGCCACCAGCTTTTAACGCTGCTATAAATTGGTCGTTTGCAAAAACATCCAACTTTTTAACTCTTTCACCTTGTATATTTGTATCACCAGTTTCGCCTAAAATCTCAACTAGGCCTGCTTTTGTAACTTCTCTATTTACAATTTTTGCAGCAATTGCAATATCCCTTAACAAACGCGATAATTCGCCTTTTGCAAATGGAAAATCATTTTGTTTTTCAATAATAAATTGGCCTAAAGTTTTTGCGTACATGGGTAAATATGTTAAAGTTAATACAACAAATTCTTAACATTTAGTCTAAAAATTTGCTACTTACAAATCTAAACTTAAAATGAATATAAAAACACAAATTGCCTCCATTTTTGGAAACAGTTTTAAGAAATTATCAAGAAGTTTTTACTTAGTGTATTCGTCTTTTAAGAATTCTCTCCAATCGCCAAGATTTGAAATAACCTGTATTTGACGATATAATAAATGAAATTGTTCTTCGTTTTCCTGAGAGTTAAGAATTTTTAGTCGGTATTTATCAAACGTTGCTAAGGCGTATTTTTCTTCGGCGGTTAGTGTTTTTCCGCTAAATTCCTTATCTCGTAAATCATTAATACTTTCAGTACCTCCAATATCCTGCTTAGTATAAAAGCGCTTAATTATATCATTTTTCAAATCCATCTTCTTCAAAGATATTAAATAGATTGATTATTTTAGTACTTTAACCCAAACTCTTGCTAACATAACAATGTTAAAATCAACACTTTTTATTTTTATATGTTTTTGCTGTTGTTTTAAATTGCAACTTGTTTCTCAACATTTATTGAGTAAATATGAACGTAATTGGATGCTTGTCCACCCATTTTTATCAGCAAAAATCTATAAGCATTTAAAGGAAACTACTGTAATTTACAAGGAAGTAAAATTAAACAAAGTTTTAGCTGATACCATTGATAGTGGCGGTAAATTAGATGCATTTAGGCATACTTTTACAATGGCTTATTTAAGCCGATATGTAAGTTTTAATAAATTAAGGACGTTAGGTCAGCTGCATGAAAAAGGAAATAAGTATAATTTTTTAAAAAATTATACTGAATATGGAGAAAGAGCTGATAGTTTAGCTTGTGAAATGGATTTACGAAACAATGAATTGGGATTTACTATTGGAGTAGATCAAAAAGAACTCACTATTAGTCAATTAAAGAACTATGTTTTGGCACAAATTACGCAAGGAAATGCATGGTATTTCAAAAAAAACTCTGATAATAACTATGTTTCTTGCCAAAATGCTATTGTAAATATTACTGATTATAAAAATGTGTGGTACATACCCAAGTGCCTCATACAAACGGAATAATAGTTAAGTGTATGATAATCAATAAAATAGTGTTTTTTGCAAGTAAAATTGTTTTTTAATAATTTATTGATACGATTGAAAAAAAGTGTATATTTGCCGTCCATTTTGGAAATAAACTATGGGTAAAAGTCATTACAAAATACAGTTTGGCGGTTTATCGATGGGAGAACACCAATTTGAATTTGAGATTAAGAGTAAGTTCTTTGAACAATTTAGTGAAAGTGAAATAACCGAAGCTGATATTCAGGTGAAGGCTAACTTAGTAAAGCAAAATTCGCTGATGCATATTTTATTTGCATTTGAGGGTACGATAAAATTAAGTTGCGACCGGTGTTTAGTAGATTATAATTGTCCGATTTCTGGGCAAGAAAAATTAGTTATTAAACACGGTAATCCGGATGAAAGTAATGATGATATATTAGTACTTAAAGAAGGATTAGAAGAAGCGGATTTTACGCAATACTTATTTGAATATATTGAACTTGCAATTCCAAGCAGAAAAGTACCCTGCGAAGATGAGGAAATAGATATTGAAGTGGAGTGTGACGAATCAACAATTGCTAAATTTAATGAACTAAAAATAGAAGAAGAACCAAGTGAAAATCCTGAATGGGATAAATTAAAAAATATAAAGTTTAACAATAATTAAAATTAAATACCATGCCTAATCCAAAACGAAAACTATCCAGATCACGTAGAGACTCTCGTCGTTCTACATACAAAGCGCCAACAATGACGATTGCTAAAGATACAACAACAGGTGAAGCTCATTTATTTCATCGTGCGCACTGGTTTGAAGGAAAGCTATACTACAAAGGAAAAGTAGTAATGGAAAAAGCTGTAAAAGCTTAATTTTTTGAAAGATACAATTCAAAAAACCTTCTCGTGAAATCGAGGAGGTTTTTTTGTTTAGATCAAATTGCAGTGCAAAAAAAAATTCTAAAGAAACACGATTTCTTTTTCTTTCTTAGAAGTGATGGCGCCTATTTTAGCAAAATATTGATTTTGAGAAATTAAATAATTGTCCATTTCAGTTTCATGATTTGTATCGACGCTAAATAGCAGTCCACCCGAAGTTTGAGGGTCGCAGTACAAAATAAAATCTAAATCAGTCATACCACTAATAAAGTTTGCTTGATCATTGTAATTACGAGTTGTGTTATCTGGAAATACAAATTGTTTTGAAAATTCTTTAGCGATTTCTAAAACTGGAATCAAATCTTTTTTAACTACTGCCGAAAAATTTGAATCACTTAGCATTTCTAATAAATGCCCTGCAAATCCAAACCCTGTAATGTCAGTCATAGCATCAACATAACTTAAAGAGCCTAATTTTTCTCCAATCGAATTTAAGCAAGTCATTTGTTCTAATAATAGTTTATAGTCAGATTCGTTTAGTAAACCTCTTTTTAAAGCAGTGCTTAAAATACCAATGCCTAATGGCTTTGTCATATAAAGAATATTATTTTCTTTAATGGAATTGTTTTTTTTAATGTGATTCTTTTTTGCTAATCCTGTAACTGCTAATCCAAATAATGGTTCTTGCGTATCTACACTGTGCCCACCTGCTAAAGGAATTCCGGCTAAAGTGCAAATTTCTTGCGCACCTTTTAATACTAGCTGAGCAATATTTGCAGGAATTTTATCTACCGGCCAACCCAAAATAGCAATCGCCATTAACGGTTTTCCGCCCATCGCATAAATATCACTAATGGCATTACAAGCAGATATTTTTCCAAAATCAAAAGCATCATCTACAATAGGTGTAAAAAAATCAGTGGTGCTAATAATACAATTTTCCCCTTCTAATTTATAAACGGCGGCATCATCTTTTGTTTCATTGCCTACTAATAAATTTTTAAAAACAACATCTTGCTTGCAACCATTTAAAATCTCTTTTAAAGTTGCTGGAGCTATTTTGCAGCCGCAGCCAGAAGCTTTGCTAAATTGGGTAAGTTTTACTGACATTATTAATTTATTGTTTCTATAATTTGTTTAATTTTTTGAGCATTTATTTTTGCATCAATTGTATCAGATTTAAGATGAATAATAGGTTGCTTTTTATTGTCGTAGCTATGTTCATAAGCTCTATCGTAATATAGTAATGATAGCCTTGCAACATCAGATAAATTGTTTGCATCTAAATACTCTAAACACAATTTTGTATTTAATGACCCAAGTTGTTGAGATATTTTACGAACACAATGTTTAAGAGCATTTACATCAACTGTTGTATAATCTTCAACTAATTTTTGCACACGAAGTTCAAATGGAATTTCAATTTTAACAATGGTAGATTGTTTCATTTGTAACCATAAACCATGAGGTAATTTGTTAAAGCCAATTGTTTGTGCTTCGTCTTCTATAATTACGTGTTTAGTAGTGTTAAATGAAATCAAGCAATCAAAAATAGCGTGTTCAAATACTTGTTGTGGGTTTTGTCGCTGTTCGTTAATTGAACCAAATGCCGAACCTTTGTGGTGCGCTAAGCCTTCTAAATCCAAGGTTTGCAAGGATAGATTATTAAGATGTTTTAATATATCTGTTTTGCCACTTCCGGTTTTTCCGCCAACTAATATTATTTTACGATCTTCATTAAAATATTCCAATGCATAATTTCTAAATGCCTTATATCCTCCCTGCAAGATGCAGGCATCTAGGCCAGCTGTATTCATTAACCAAGCAAAACTATTACTTCTCATTCCTCCTCTAAAACAATAAACAAATACTTTATTTGATTTTAATAAGCTTTTTACTTGGTTGACAAAAAAAGTCATTTTAGGTGATACAATTTCCAAACCTCTACCAACAGCTATGTCTTTTCCTTGCTGCTTATAAAGAGTGCCAATTTCAGCACGCTCTATATCTTCAAATAATGGAATATTTATTGCATGAGGTAGGTGTCCTTTTGTAAATTCTATTGGTGCCCTAACATCTATTAATAATTCATGTTTACTTTTAGCTAAAAAGTCAGAAACTGTTATGGCATTTACATTCATTAGCACGAAACTACATAAAATAAATTTACAATTGATTGTATCCTAAATTAGGGGTACTGTTAATGTTATTTTAACATTGAGTGTTATAAGTATCAAATTGTTTAAATCTTATTAATTTAATCTTTAAATAATGCGACATGTACGAGATTTTTTGTTTTTTTTTATTTAGCTTTGCGCCATGAAGTTTACTAATTATATTGTTGTTTTATTTTTACTGATTTTTGTAGGAATTTCTACGCCTACAATTTCCCAAGTTAAGGGTGGTAGAAAAAAAGAACATCGCAATCAGCGTGGAGGAGGCTTTAAGTTATTCGGGAATAAAAGTAGGGGAAATGCGCAAGCTTTTGCAAAGGGACATCATTCAAGAGGAATTATAGCGCGCGTTCTTTATGGTAAAAAAAGCGGGAGTTCATGGGTATATCATAAAACAAATCCTGGTAAAAAGCAAAATAGAGAACAATCAAAGCTTTTTTCGCGTAATCGCACTAAAGGAAAACGATTTACAGATTGCAAGCCAAAATAAAAGGCGAACTTTGCATAGAGTGCACGGAAATCAAAGTTTTACGCATAGAAAACACTAATATTTTTTTAAAATCTTACATCAATCCCGTCAAATATGATGGGATTTTTTATTTTTACATTTTATAACGAAAGTATGAACGTATTAATTTTAGGATCGGGAGGCAGAGAACATGCTTTTGCATGGAAATTAGCTCAAAGTAAACAGTTAGAGAATTTATATATTGCTCCTGGTAACGCCGGCACAGCTCAATGCGGAACTAATGTAGACATTGCCGCTACAGATTTTGCCGCTATAAAAGACTTAGTTTGGGAGAAAAATATTGACATGGTATTAGTTGGTCCTGAAGATCCATTAGTAAAAGGAATTCATGACTATTTTTTACAAGACGATGTTTTAAAAGAAATTCCAGTAATTGGTCCAAAAAAAGATGGGGCGCAATTAGAAGGGAGTAAAGATTTTAGCAAGCAGTTTATGGTAAAGCACCATATTCCAACAGCTAAATATAAAAGTTTCACTAAAGATAATATTAATGAAGGCGCTGCTTTTATTGATTCATTAGCACCCCCCTTTGTGTTGAAAGCAGATGGTTTAGCGGCAGGAAAAGGTGTTTTGATTATTGATGACGCTGATGAGGCGAAAGCAGAATTGCAAAACATGATTTTGAATGCCAAGTTTGGTGATGCCGGAAATACAGTTGTAATTGAAGAATTTTTAAAAGGAATTGAATTATCTGTTTTTGTTTTAACAGATGGAAAGTCATACAAAATATTACCGGCAGCAAAAGATTACAAACGAATTGGTGTTGGCGATAAGGGTTTAAATACAGGTGGCATGGGAGCTGTAAGCCCGGTTCCATTTGCGGATGAAGCATTTATTAAAAAGGTTGAGGAGAAAATTGTAAAGCCCACAATTAACGGATTATTAAAAGATGGAATTGATTATCGCGGATTTATTTTTATTGGATTAATGAATTGTGATGGAGAACCAAGCGTTATTGAGTACAATTGCCGCATGGGCGATCCTGAAACAGAAGTGGTGATTCCTCGCATTGAATCTGATTTATTGGATTTATTGCAAGGGGTTGCAACACAAACATTGCACGAAAAACAATTTAGTGTAACAACTGATATAGCAACAACAGTGGTATTAGTAAGTGGTGGTTACCCCGAGGATTATGAGAAAAATAAAGTTGTAAGCGGATTAGAGCAAGTAACAAATAGTCAGGTGTTTCATTCTGGCACAAAATTTAATAATGAAGAAGTTGTAACTAATGGCGGGCGTGTTTTTGCAATTACCTCTTTTGGAAAAACCATTAATGAAGCCGTTAGTAAAAGTTTTGAATCAGCGGATAAAATTAATTATGCTGGCAAATATTACCGGTCGGACATTGGCAAAGATTTGATGAATTTGTAGGTTTATGATGGAAAAAACTACAACCAACAAGGATTTATAAGCTTGTTTAAATAGAGTTCATGAATGAATTTTAAAACCCCTGATGTTTCATGAGGGGTTTTTTATTTTACCTTTGTGCATACTTTTAAAATTGGCTACAAACGATAGAATAATATTAGGGATTGATCCTGGAACATTAGTGATGGGATATGGCTTGGTGCATATTCAAAATAATAAATTATCATTAATTGCTTTGGGAGTAATAAAATTAGAAAAATTTGACGAGCACGCCGACAGATTAAAAAAAATATTTGAACGTGTGGTGGGATTAATTGATGAATATAAACCAGATGAATTAGCTATTGAAGCCCCGTTTTTTGGAAAAAATGTTCAATCCATGTTGAAATTAGGAAGAGCTCAAGGGGTTGCCATTGCGGCAGCCTTATCTAAAAATATACCTATGACCGAATATTCTCCAAAAAAAATAAAAATGTCGGTAACCGGCAATGGAAATGCATCAAAGCAACAAGTTTCATCAATGTTAGAGAGTTTATTAAATTTTAAATACGAAGATAAATACCTAGATGCTACAGATGCATTGGGCGCTGCAGTTTGTCATTATTTTCAAAATAAAACTGCATCTTCTGGAATTAAAAAATCATATACAGGATGGGATTCTTTTATTAAAGATAATCCAAACCGAAAAGCCTAAAATCAAAGGGTATTTCAAAAAAATATAGTACCTTTCTCTTTCAAAAAAGCAATGATGGCAAAATCTAAATTTTCGAAATTAACTATAGTTGCAGAGCTAGAAGTATATAATTCTATTAAAGATTTATCTAAAAAAGAGGCTGAGTTATTATTAGCGGCTCAAAAAATGGTAAAAACAGCTTACGCACCTTATTCTGAATTCCATGTTGGGGCTGCAGTTTTATTAGAAAATGGTAAAATTGTAACCGGTAATAATCAGGAAAATGCTGCGTATCCAAGTGGTTTATGTGCCGAACGAGTTGCAATATTTTATGCAGGTGCTCAGTATCCAAATGTTGCCATAAAAGCAGTTGCAGTTGCTGTAAAATCTAAAAGTGTTGTTATCAGTGAGCCTTTGTCGCCTTGTGGTGGCTGCCGGCAGGTAATTGCGGAATATGAAAACAAGCTCGGAAAACCAATTAGAATTATTATGTCTGGCGAAAAAGGTCAAATTTATATTGCGCAAAGCATCGAAAGTTTATTGCCATTAATGTTTAGTAAAAAATACCTATAACTACTAACTTTTTTTTAGACTTTTCTATTTAACAAATTCTCTTATTTTTGTATCGTATTAAATCTAAATTTCTATGGCTAAAACAGCTGAAAAAAAGAATAAGTTTTCAAAAGAACAATACCTTAAATGGTACGAGTCAATGTTATTGATGCGTAAGTTTGAAGAGAAAACTGGACAAGTATATGTTCAACAAAAAATAAAGGGATTTTGCCATTTATATATCGGTCAGGAAGCTATTGTAGCAGGTACAGTAAGTGCTACAAAAAAAGAAGATAAACATATAACGGCCTACCGCTGCCACGCCCATGGTATTGGGTTAGGCATGCATCCAAAATATATTATGGCTGAAATGTATGCTAAAATTACAGGTTGCTGCAAAGGTAAAGGTGGTTCAATGCATATTTTTAGTAAGGAACATAACTTTGTTGGAGGACATGGTATTGTAGGCGGACAAATTCCTTTAGGTGCTGGTTTAGCTTTTGCTGATAAATATGCAGGAAATGATTTTGTGACAGTATGTTCAATGGGAGATGGAGCTGTTCGTCAGGGTGCTCTACACGAGGCATTTAACATGGCTATGACTTGGAAACTACCTGTTATTTTTATTGTTGAAAATAATATGTATGCTATGGGAACTTCCGTAGAGAGAACCAGTAACGTACACGATTTATGGAAATTAGGATTAGCTTACGACATGCCTTCTAAACCAGTTGATGGTTTAACGGTTGAATCCGTTCATGAAGCAATGGAAGAAGCTGTTGCTCGCGCGCGTCGTGGCGACGGACCAACATTTTTGGAAATGAAAACCTACCGTTATAAAGGGCACTCTATGAGTGATGCGCAAACCTATAGAACCAAAGATGAGGTGAAAGAATATCAAACTCAAGATCCTATTCAAAAAGTATTAGAAACTTTAATAGCTAATAAATGGATTGATGATGCAGAAATTGAAGCTGCAGAGGCAAGAGTGAAAGCGTTAGTAGATGAATCAGTTAAATTTGCTGAAGAAAGTCCTTATCCTGAGCCTGAAGAATTATATAAAGATGT
>JBIKOX010000159.1:0-6967 GCA_044357775.1 Bacteroidia bacterium
GCATTTAAAAATGGTTTACGACGAATTTTGCTAACCATTAATTGCAAACAATTCATTATTAAAAAGTACTTAAAAAATTAAAGCCTCCTAGTGAGGCTTTTTTTAATTTTAAACTATGCTAATTTTAAATGACATATCTCTTAAATCATATAACACTTTTGGTATTGAAGCTATTGCAAAACACTTTACTTCGGTCCAGTCAATTGATAATATAAATGAACTGATACATAGCCAACAATATAAAGCCAATGAGCGACTAATAATTGGTGGCGGAAGTAATTTATTATTTACTAAAGATGTAAATGCATTAGTCATTAAAAATGATTTGAAGGGCATAGCGTTAATAAAAGAAACCGCAGATTATGTTTTTGTGAAATGTGCCGCAGGCGAAGTTTGGCACGAGTTTGTGTTGTGGTGTATTGAAAAAAATTACGGCGGACTAGAAAATTTATCTCTAATTCCTGGATGTACTGGAGCCAGCCCCATGCAAAATATTGGTGCATATGGTGTAGAAATAAAAGATACTTTTTATGAATTAGAAGCTATTCATGCTGAAACAGGTCAATTAAAAGTATTTTCAAAATCGGAATGTGAATTTGGATACAGAGAAAGTGTTTTTAAACGTCAATTTAAAAATCAATTTATTATTACCTCTGTGACCTTTAAATTATCAAAACATCCTGAATTTAATATTGACTATGGTGCCATTAAACAAGAATTAGAAGCAATGCATGTTTCTGAATTAAGTATTAAGGCCATATCAGATGCCGTAATTAATATAAGAAGCAGTAAACTTCCTAATCCAAAAGAAATTGGAAATGCGGGTAGTTTTTTTAAAAATCCGGAAGTGCCTTCGGATCATTATCATCAATTAAAAATACAGTTTCCAAATTTGGTTGCTTATCCTTTAGAAAACGGAAATTATAAATTAGCGGCTGGTTGGTTAATTGAACAAAGTGGTTTAAAAGGTTTTCGACAAGGTGATTCTGGAATTCATAAAAATCAAGCATTAGTGCTTGTAAATTATGGCATGGCAACAGGACATGAAATTTACGATTTATCTTCACTCGTTTTAAAAACAGTTAATGATAAGTTTGGTGTTAATTTGGAAAGAGAAGTGAATATTATTTAAACATTTTGCAATAAATTCTTTTTATAAAATAGTCAATTTATTTTTTATACTCCTACCTTAAATTTATTTTAATAAACTATGTATTTAATTCCATTAAAAGGAAATAATGCTAAGTTTATTCCATAAAGAGGAAATTATGCAATACAAACTTTGAACAATGCAAATAATAATTTAGTTTTGAAAAAAATGTGTAGAAGATAAAAATGGTTAACCGAATTTTAATAATTATTTTACTAAAACTGACTATTAATTTAGCGGCGAATAGTGTTACTTTTAACGCAGTCGAATGGTCTGGACCTGGAACTTTAAGCGGTCCGGCGACTATAAGTAATGGATTTTTACCTGTTGAATTGATTGATTTTACAGCAAATTGTATTTCGAATGGTGTTGAATTAAATTGGAGTACTGCTACTGAAAACAACAATGATTATTTTTTAATTGAAAGAAGTGCAAATGGTATCGACTATCATAGTGTGACAAAAATTTTTGGTAATTCTAACTCAAGTTCAATCAATCATTATTCGTATATACTTAATGAAAATGCAGATGATTTAACTTATTATAGACTAACACAAGTTGATAAAACTGGTGAACGTAAAGTTTTTGCAGCTAATAGTTTGCAATGCAAAAATACAGTAGAAGATATTCTTATTATATATCCTAATCCTGCTAAATCTGAAATCAATGTATTGTTGAATACAAACGTTAGCTCAGAGCCTGCTACTATAAAAGTGGAAAATATTTTTGGAGAAGTTATTTTAGAATTAAAAGTTAATATTACAAATGAGCTCAATTTACACACCATTCCATTAAATATGGGTTCTGGTACTTATTATGTAACTGTATTGTCTGATCATATTTCAGTACCTAGTCAAAAAGTGATAATAATGAATTAACCACTGGTTTGATTTCAAAAACACATTATTGTTCCATTTTTTTCGCTTCATTCCAAAACACATCCATTTCATTTAATGAACAGTCAGCTAAAGCTTTTCCTTGCTCTAAAATTTTTCGTTCCATGTAATTAAAACGACTGATAAATTTTTTATTAGTTTTTTCTAGAGCGTCTTCGGGATTTACCTTTAAAAATCGAGCGTAATTTATGAGGGCAAAAAATACATCACCAAATTCTTGTTCTAATTTTATTTGATTATTAGCTCTAATTTCCTCTTGCAATTCGCCCAATTCTTCCTGTACTTTTTGCCACACCTGACTTGGATCATCCCAATCAAAACCAATTGCCCTTGCTTTATCTTGTATACGCAATGCTTTTAACAGCGATGGCATACTATTTGGCACACCTGATAAAGCTCCTTTATTTCCTTCTTTTTGCTTTAGTTTTTCCCAATTTTGAGTTACTTCTTCCGCATCTTTAACAGTTACATCACTATAAATATGCGGGTGACGAAAAATCATTTTTTCGCACAAGGAATTAATTACATCAGTAATATTAAAATCATTTGTTTCGCTACCAAGTTTAGCATAAAACACTAAATGCAATAATATATCACCAATCTCTTTTTTGATTTCGTTTTTATCCCCTTTTAAAATAGCATCACTTAACTCGTAAGTTTCTTCAATTGTTAGGTGCCTTAAACTTTCAAAAGTTTGTTTTTGATCCCATGGGCATTTTGCTCTTAAATCATCCATAATGTTTAGCAAACGCTCAAAGGCAACCAATCTTTCGTCCATATTTAAAGTTTTAAAAAATGAAAAAGTAAAAAGTAAATCGTTTATTAGGATTAAATTTAATTACAATAAATTTAAAATTTCTTTTTCTACTTCTGCGCTGTCCCAAAATAATTCAACATCTTTTATTGCCATAATTTTATCCATAATGGCTTGTTGCTTGTTTCCCGCAGCCAGCGCCTCGCTGTATCTGATATGTGGACTATAAGTGACCATGCTATACAATGGAATCCATAAATCAGGATGTTTAGCACTAAAATGGGCTTCAATTTTCTTTTGCAATAAAAAAGTTTTATCGGCTGTTTTATCTCGCATCTCAATAAAATTGGCAATAGCTAAATCAGCAATGGCATCTCCATCTGGTTTACGCAACGTTTCGTATTCTTTTAAGCATGCGCCATTTAAATCGCCGTATTTATTAATTAACTCGTCTAGCACAACGCAATCTTCAAAACCGCAATTCATACCTTGTCCATAAAAAGGAACAATTGCATGTGCAGCATCTCCAATTAATGCGATTTTTTCATCCCACACCCACGGCTTGCATTTTACCGTAACTAAACTTGCTGTTGGATTAACAAACCAATCAGTTAAAAGAGTTGGCATTAATGGAACAGCGTCCGGAAATTCTTCGGTAAAAAATTTCATGACATCGTCCTTTGTTTTAATTGAATCAAAAGATAAAACACCTTCCATTTGAAAAAACAACGTACAAGTAAAACTGCCATCCATATTAGGCAAGGCAATCATCATAAAACTACCACGGGGCCAAATATGTAAGCAATTTTTTTCAATTAAATATTCTCCTTTTGGTCCAGCAGGAATTACTAATTCCTTATAACCAGAATCAATATAAAATTGGTGATAATCAAACCGATCTGATTGAAATTGCATTTGGGTTCGCACTGCGCTAAAAGCACCATCCGAGCCTAAAATGATATCACTTTTTACATCCGATTTAGTAGCAGTTTTTGTATTAAAAAAAGATAACTCATTTGATTTTCTGTCTAGCTTATCACAACGTTCTTCAAAATGTAAAGTGACGTTTGGTTGTTGCTCTGCTAAATCCATCAAGCGCATATTAATTCCGCCGCGAGAAACAGAATAAATTGCTTGATTATCCTTGCCATAAGCTTGATAAGTAGATGAACCGTCTTTTAAATGAATGTCCCTACCATACATGGGAATTGCAATTTTTTTTATCTCATCAGCAATACCAACTCCTTCTAAACCTCTCCAACCTCTATCGCTTAAAGCTAAATTAATAGACCTACCTGCAACCATATCCGCTTTTCGCATATCTGGACGGCGCTCATAAACATCAACTTTATATCCTCTTTTAGCTAGATAAATTGAAACTAAGGATCCCACCAGTCCGGCGCCTATTACCGTTATATTTTTTTTAGAACTCATCTGTTTTTCAGTAAATAATGTAATTAAATTTGAACTGCTAAATTATTGTTTTTTAATTTATAAAATAAAAGATTTTATTGGAAAGTATAAATTAAATAAGATGATTTTCGTCAGTAATAGTTGGATACATTGCAATGTTATAAATTAATGAAATATATTCATACATATCAAATTACCTGCCTATACCACAAAAAAAACGTCCCTAATATTAGAGACGTTTTAATCTTTAAAAAGTTTATTACAATTAAGCTAACTTAACGTTTACTGCATTTAAACCTTTTTTTCCTTCTTGTACATCAAATACAACGTTATCATTTTCGCGAATTTCTTCTTCTAAACCTGTTGCGTGAACAAAAATTTCTGGACCATTGTCTTCTTTAATAAACCCGAAGCCTTTTGCTTCGTTGTAAAATTTTACTACTCCGTTTTTCATTTTTTTTATTTTTTATTGTTATTTTTCTATTTGAATTGGTCTTATGCTAACTTAACATTTACTGCATTTAAACCCTTTTTTCCTTCTTGTACATCAAATACAACATTATCGTTTTCGCGAATTTCTTCTTCTAAACCTGTTGCGTGAACAAAAATTTCTGGACCATTATCTTCTTTAATAAATCCGAAACCTTTTGCTTCATTGTAAAATTTTACTACTCCGTTTTTCATTTTTTTTGTTTTTTGTATTGTTATTATTTATTTTATTAATTGTAACCTTGCCACTACTTGACAACAACTACAATGCTGTTAAGAATAAGGATGTTTTTTTATCACATCTATATCTTTTTTAATTAATTTTTGTATTCCTTTAAAATAAGGTAATTCTTCATGACTACATAATGAAATTGCCTCGCCACTTTCGCCCGCTCTTCCAGTTCTACCAATTCTATGAACATAAGCTTCTGCTTGTTCCGGAATTTCATAGTTAATGACATGTGTCAATTTATCAACATCAATTCCTCTCGAGGCGATATCAGTAGCAACTAATACATTAATAGTTCTATCCTTAAAACCTTTTAAAGCTTTTTCTCTATTATTCTGCGATTTATTTCCGTGTATTGCTTCACATTTAATATTGAAACCATTTAATGCTTTGGCTACTTTATCTGCACCATGTTTTGTTCTGGTAAAAATAAGGACATGATTTATTTTATTTTCATGTAAAATATGCTTTAATAAAGCTGGCTTTTTTGTTTTTTGAACAAAATACACAGTTTGTTTTACTGAGGTAGCTGTAGATGAAACAGGATTAACAGCTACACTAACCGGATTATTTAAAATTGTATTAGCTAGCTTCATAATATTTGGCGCTGCCGTTGCCGAAAAAAACATGGTTTGTCTTTTTACAGGTAATTTAGCAATCACTTTTTTCATATCATTAATAAAGCCCATATCTAACATACGATCTGCTTCATCTAATACAAAATATTCTACTGAACCTAATTTAATAATTCCTTGTTGCATTAAATCTAATAAACGACCTGGAGTAGCTATCAAAATATCTATTCCAGTTTTTACAGCAACTACTTGATGGAACTGAGAAACTCCTCCAAAAATTACGGCGTGTTTAAATCCCAAATTCGCACCATATTCCTTAAAATTTTCACTGATTTGGGTAGCTAATTCGCGAGTAGGTGCTAAAATCAAAGCTTTAATTTCTCTGCGTTGATTTAGTTTTTTATTAGCATCTAATAATTGTAAGATTGGTAATGCAAAAGCGGCGGTTTTTCCTGTGCCTGTTTGAGCACAACCAAAAATATCTTTTCCTTGTAAAATGTGTGGTATTGATTTTTCTTGTATAGGAGACGGTTCTTTGTATCCTTTTTTATCAAGCGCGGTTAAAAGCGGTTTGATTAATTTTAATTCTGTAAATGTCATTAATTGTTTTTGTTGTTAATACTTTAAAAGAAAAATATAAAGTATATCAGAATGGCAATTGGCATTTACAAACATAATTTTAATACAGTCTTCAAAAGAAGTGCACAAATATAAACATATTATTAACAATAACCTAATTAATTACCAAAGTGATTAAAATCATCGATTTTTTTAGCTGGATATTTCCATTTTAATTTTACGATTCTTAATTTTTTCTTCTTTAATCAACTGTAAAGTTTTTAATATTTTACCTGATTTTACTGCTACATAAGCCGAATGATCCAACACTTCAATTTTCCCTAACTCATCTTTTTGTAACTGTCCTTTTTGCAATAACATGCCAACAATATCCATTTTATTAATCTTATCCTTTTTACCAGCACCTATGTATAAAGTTTTCCACTCGCAAGGTGCAGGTAATATTAACTGCTTAGGTAAAGTTTCCTCTATCGGCACAATATCCATAAACTTTGGTAAATGATCAATAATATCCAATAAAAAATAGGATGTTCCTTCAGCATTCATGCGCGCAGTTCTTCCGTTACGATGAATCATCACATCTTCCGTTGCCGGAAATTGATAATGAATTACTGCTTCAATTTCCGGAATATCTAAACCACGGGCCGCTAAATCAGTGGTGATTAATAAATTAATACTTCCATTACGTAATTTAATTAATGTTTTTTCACGATCAATTTGCTCTAAACCTCCATGGTAAAAACCATGATCAACTTTATAAATACTTAATTGTTCCGAAATTCTATTAACCGCCTCACGATGATTACAAAACACTATAACTGATTTTGCATTTATTTTACCTAATAATAACATCAGGGCTTCTAATTTATCATCGCCTTCAAC
>JBIKOX010000160.1:0-6962 GCA_044357775.1 Bacteroidia bacterium
AGCGCTCCTGACGCTCCGCTTAACGATGCCTTATCTGCAAAATAAAACAAAAAAGCGTATTTATCAATTGGTAATTCGCCACCTAAGTAATCGGCCTGTGCAAGTAATAATTCTTTTAAATTTCTTGCAATAAAATTGGATGTCACTATTTTGTTTGGCGAATAAACTGAAATTAAAATTTGTGATTTTCCAATTTGAATAGACGTTGTATCAGGCTTTGAATACATAATTGGAGAGTCAACCAAATTATGATAATTAAATACGGTTAATACATCTTTTGCTTCGCCATTTTTTAAATCAGTGAGGCTTGTAGAAGCATAAAATCCTTTTGGTTTACTAACTTCTAAAATAAAATTAGTTTCTAATTTGTTTTTAAAATATCCAAAAAAACCATGTGTGTTTAAAGAGAAGTTTTTTCCTTCTTCAATATTGGTTCCTCCAGGTTCAAATACTATTTTTTCTTTAATTTCTGTATCCCAAGTATCTTCCACATCATAACTAATTTCTTTTATGGCATTGGCTGGTGATAGTTTATATGAGTTTTTGTCCAGAATTTCAACAGTGATTGTTTTACCATCCTTTCCCTCTACTTTAAAATTCGAAATAAATCTTCCAAAGTCATACACATCGTAAGTTCCTGGAACCATTGCTGGAAACATAAAAATAGTTTCGTTATCAGTTAGGTCTGGCGGAGTTAATTTAATAGTTAGTTTATCATTTTTTACAGATGTTAAGTCTACATAATAATGGTAATCTCCATCAGCTTTAATCTGATTTAAAGATAATAGTGTGCAAATAAACAAGAAGGATTTTGTCATGAATTGTTGGTTAACGGATTAATAATTTCCAGTTAGATAATTTATACTTTTTAAATAAAATAAAAAAGCAAACAGAGGCCATAATAAACCAGATGAAAAATTCGCCACCAGGATTTTCGACTGATGTATAAAAAATAGCATCGGTTTGTAATACCGAATTTTTAGAGCAAACCAATAAACTTGAAAATAAATTATTAGCACAATGAATCCCCATTGCTAATTCTAATCCTTCATCTAACATTGTAATAATGGCTAAAAAGGCTCCAAAAAACATGTAGTAAGGCATCATAATAGCTAAACCATGCACTTTTGCCTCAGGATTGGAAGCGTGCATTAAGCCAAATAAAACAGAGGTAATAATAATTGGTGATATTCCGTTTTTAAAAGCTAAGCCAAAACCTTGCATTAAATAACCTCTAAATATTAGTTCTTCAGTGGCAGTTTGGATAGGGATAAAAATAACGGCAACGATTAATAAAACAAAAAATTGATTGGCATTAAATCTTACTTCAATATCTTGCGGCGAAATGAGGTATGATAAAATAGTTAAAAAGGTTATCAAACTTCCCCAAATACCAAACGAAAAAAAGTAGCGTTTCCATCTAATTTTTTCAAAACCAGTAATAATTGATGTTAGTGTTTTTTGTTGAATAAATTTGAGAGCCAACCATAAAAAAAGTAATGTGAAAACAAACATCCCCATCATTAAGGCTAGTAAAAGTGATTTATTCATTCCTACTTTTTCGGGCTCAAATAAAATATTTGGATTTGCTGATATTTCAGTCATGCTAATACCATTGTTTGTGGCGGCAGAAATAAGCGGAATTATCATCACTAATTGAAACAACAAATACCCCGAAAAGGCGATAAGGATACCTAGCACATATTGCCAAAGTTGATTTTTGCCAGTTACATAACCTTTTATTAAAAATAAATTATTAAACGGGAAAGGATTAGAACTAGGGAGTTCTTTGTTTTCATTAATTTCCATGGAATGCAAAAATACTATTTTTATAGAGTAATAGTTATTTTATACATGAAAGGCGTTTAAAGTAAATAAACCTATTCAATATGTTTTTTGTAGGACACACTTGGATAATTTTACTTAGCACGTTTTACTTTTACGGGTTTTATGCCTAATTTTTTCATGTTGCGTTTATTTTGCCTTTTATAATCACGCTTCATTTTTCTAGAACCACTTTTTTCTTCTTTAGCAATTTTAGAACTTGGTTTATCTTTTTTCTTTTTGTCTAAATAAGGGTTGTACGCTTCGCGCACTTTATGTTTACGGCCAGATTTTCGCCACATTTTTCTGCGTTCTTTACTTTCAGAAAATTGAGCTTGTATGGTTAAGGAGCCTACGTAAAAAAAAAGTAAACAGACTACAATAATTTTTTTCATATAACAAATAACGCCTATTTCTTTAAAAGTTACTTAAAAACGTATGTAAATTACTAACACACTTTTCCAATAATTAGTTTTTGTGGTTTGTTGCTTTTGTATTAAATTTGACTTGAATTATACATAAAACATGGCAATAAAAGATTGGACTAAGCAAGAGATTTTAGAGGTTTACAATACACCTTTAATGGAATTAATTTATAGAGCAGCAGATGTGCATAAGCAGCATCATACTGTTGGTGAAGTTCAGGTTAGTTCGTTATTATCTATTAAAACTGGCGGTTGTCCCGAAGATTGCTCATATTGTCCTCAAGCAGCTCGTTACCATACCGAAGTTAAAGTGCATAAACTTATGAGTGTGCCCGAAGTAAATGCGGCTGCAGATAATGCAAAAGCAGGCGGAGCAAGTCGCATGTGTTTAGGTGCAGCTTGGCGAGAAGTGCGCGATAATAAGGATTTTGATACAGTGCTTGAAATGGTAAAAACTATTAATAGTAAAGGATTAGAAGTGTGTGCAACTTTAGGAATGGTTACTGAAGACCAAGCTACACGATTAGCTGAAGCTGGTTTGTATGCATACAATCACAATATTGATACAAGCGAAGATAATTACGAAAACATTATTTCAACTCGGACTTTTGATGACCGATTAAATACTATAAATAATGTTCGCAAGGCTGGCTTAACAGTTTGCTCTGGAGGAATTATTGGCATGGGCGAGAAAGTAGAAGATAGAGTAGGGATGCTATATACTTTAAGTTTATTACGTCCTCAACCTGAGTCAGTTCCAATTAATGCGCTTGTGGCTGTTGAAGGTACTCCGTTAGCTGATCAACCGCCTGTTCCAATTTGGGACATGATTCGTATGATTGCAACAGCTCGAATTGTATTGCCAAAAACAGCAGTGCGTTTATCCGCTGGTCGCTTAAATATGAGTATGGAAGGACAAGCATTGTGCTTTATGGCAGGAGCAAATTCAATTTTTGCTGGAGAAAAATTATTGACGACTCCAAATCCATTGTATAATCAGGACATGGAAATGTTTTCAATTTTAGGATTAAACACTAAAAAAGCATTCGTAGATAAATTAAAAAAAGAAGAATTAGTTTAATTAAGCCATTCTGTTTATTAATCAAATAAGTTGATTTTAATGAATTATATTTTTTAAATTCATCAAAGATAGTAAGTATTGAATTGCACTTTCCCAAAATTTAAAAGGATTCATCATAGTTTAGTAATCATATATGACTTCTTTTCCGAAAAAATTAACACATAAATTACTTCAATCAAAAGAAAAATTACTCTTTCGCTCTCTTAAAACTATTTATCCAATCATTGATTTTTCGAGTAATGATTATTTAGGTTTTTCAACACAAGGGTTTTTAGATGAAGAAATTAAATTAATTGATAAATCAATTAGAGTTGGTTCAACAGGATCGAGATTAATTAGCGGTAATTCAACCTTTTTTGAAGAAATTGAAAGTAATATTGCCACGTTTCATAATTCACCATCAACATTACTATTTAATTCTGGTTATGATGCCAATATAGGATTGTTATCAAGCGTACCTCAAAAAGGAGATTTAATTTTAAGCGATGAATTAATGCACGCTTCGCTAATTGACGGAATTAGATTAAGTTTTGCAACGCATTATAAATTCAAGCATAATAATGTTGATCACTTGACTGAATTAGTTAATCGATTTAAAGATGATTTTGATGAAATATACGTGGTTGTAGAGAGCGTATATTCAATGGATGGCGATTGCGCACCTTTAGTTCAAATATCAGCGTTGTGTAAAAATTTTAATTTACACTTAATTGTAGACGAAGCTCATGCCATTGGTATTTTTGGTAATCAAGGTGAGGGATTGTGTCAGCATTTAAACATACAAGATTATTGCTTTGCACGAATTTATACTTATGGTAAAGCAATGGGTTGTCATGGCGCAGCGATTGCATGCAGTGAAGAATTAAAGCACTATTTAATAAACTATTCTCGCTCATTTATTTATACCACAGCAATGCCAGAACATTCGTTAATAGCTATTAAAGCAGCTTATCAGCTACTTACTAAAACCGATGAAATAAAAAAACTTAATCATAATATTGCTTTTTTTAATTCGCATCTAAACCATACATCTAATTTTATTGAAAGTAAAAGTGCAATTCATTGTAAATTAATTTCAGGAAATAAGCAAGTTCAGGAAGTAGAAGAAAAATTAAGTTTCGCTGATATGTTCGTGAAATCAATAAAAAGTCCTACAATTAAAGTTGGTTTTGAACGGATTAGAATTTGCTTGCATTCATTTAATACAAAAGAACAGATTTCTTTGCTCATAAATTCATTGTAGTTTTTTTTATTAAATAATTTACGTAGGATTTTTTTTAAATATCAATTTTGTGATTGTTAGTTTTATCTAAAGTATTTAGTATTCAATTTGTGATAAACTTTGCTGCATTGTTTTTTGATAAAGTGTAAGATAAAGTAGAGATACTATTGCAATAGTCTTTTATAATAGTTATTTTAGTAAGCAATGAATATTTATACAAAAAAACAACTTTGGAAATGGCTACTATTAATAGTTGCTTTAATGATCGTATTTACTTCATTATGGTATACTAATAAATTGGTTAGCGAAATTAAGAGTGATGAGGAAAAAAAAGTGAGACTTTGGGCTGACGCCGTTCAAAATAAAGCTGGATTGGTAAAATTTACCAATGATTTATTTCAGAAACTTAAAACTGAAGAACAAAAAAAGACGGAGTTATATGCTTTAGCAACAAAGCAATTTAATTCAAATATGTTTTGTGTAACCGATTTTGTTTTAAAAGTATTAGAAGACAACACAACAGTGCCTGTAATTTTAACCGATGACGAAAATAATATTACGGCTAGTAGAAATTTAGATGCGGCCGTTGCTAACAATTCAGATTCTTTAAAAAAAGAACTGGAAATTATGAAGTCGTTATACGAACCGGTTTCAATTGATATATACCGCGGAAAAAAAAATTACATGTATCATAAAGACAGTAGGTTATTTTCGGATATAAAAATAGTATTCGATAGCTTAATTAAGTCCTTTATTTCAGATGTAGCAATTAATAGCGCTGCAGTTCCTGTTATCTATACCGATTCTTCAAAAACAGTTATCATAGCTTCAGGAAATATTGACTTCTTAAAAATAAATACAGCTCAAAAAATTGCTACTACAATTGCTTTAATGGAAAGTCAAAATACACCAATTTCAATTGACTTAGGTGAAGGGTATAAAAATTATATTTTTTATGAGCAATCACCATTGTTAACTCAACTTAAATACTATCCCTATGTGCAATTTGGCGTGATAGGTATTTTTTTGTTAATTGCCTATATTTTGTTTAGCATTTCTCGTAAAGCGGAGCAGGATCAGGTATGGGTTGGCATGAGTAAGGAAACAGCACATCAATTAGGGACTCCTTTATCATCCTTGATGGCTTGGATAGATTATTTAAAAAGTAATGGTACTGATGAAAGTATTGTAAACGAAATTAATCGGGATGTTAAGCGCTTGCATATGATTACAGAGCGTTTTTCAAAAATAGGTTCTCAACCTACTTTGCAGAATGAAGATGTGTGTTTGGTAACAAAAAACGCAATAGATTATTTAAAGCAACGAACTTCTAGAAATATTAATTACATTTTAGAAATACCAGAAAATGAAATCATGGTTCAAGTATCAGTGCCTTTATTTGAATGGGTAATTGAAAATATATGTAAAAATGCTATTGATGCCATGAATGGTAAAGGAGATTTTAAAATAACCATTATTGACATCCCTGAAGGAGTTGCTATAGATTTAGAAGATACCGGCAAAGGAATTGCTAAATCAAAACTTAAATCCGTATTTAAACCGGGATTCACTACTAAAAAGAGAGGCTGGGGTTTAGGACTTTCTTTATGCAAGCGTATTATTGAAAATTATCATCATGGAAAAATTTTTGTAGTCAATAGCCAAGAAAATAAAGGAACCACATTCAGAATAATTTTAAATAGAGTATAACCTAATTTTTTTGTATTGAATAGCTTCATATTAGTACAAGTTATTTTATACGGAGTTTTATCAAGCGAATCATCCTTTGGAACTTGGAAGACCAAAAATACTTAACAACAGCCTGTATTATTCGCTTAATAAATAAAAAACCAACTTTACACACTAAGTAGTTCATCTTACTCATATTATATTATTTTAGTTTTTATTTTTTTTACTTTTATTAGCGAAGAACAATTTTTTAAAATGAAAATTTAGAATTTATTAGATTACTTCTAATAAAATTTCGAGTTGTAATAAAAAACAATAATTATCTACATATGAAATCAATATACTTTTGCTTTTTTTTAATAGGAAATTTACTTTTTACAAAAGGTAGTTTAGCTCAAGGAGATGATTGCTATTCGGCTATCACATTATCAAATATTACAAATTATTGCTCAAATACAGCTATTTATACCAATGTTGGCTCTACAGCGAGCGGTTTAGCAAACGCTACATGTTGGACTGGTGCAGCAACTTCAGATGTTTGGTTTTCATTTACAGCTGTTGGAACAAATATTTTGATTTCTGTCAACGGAAATGGTTTTGGGGGAACAATGGTTAGGCCTCGCATTGCTGTATATTACGGCACATGTTCAACAACCTCAACTTCTGTAAACCAACTTGGTTGTAGTAATGGCACTGCTGGTAGTGGTTTTACTCAATTAAG
>JBIKOX010000161.1:0-6951 GCA_044357775.1 Bacteroidia bacterium
CAACATCGGGAAATGTTTATGTTACAAAGGGAGCAACTGGCTACGGGAGTATTTTTATAGATGATGGAAAAAAAGTAACTTGGGTTTGTAATCTTAACACCAGTTTACAAAATGAAATTATTTACCTTCAACCCGGAAATTATAAATTAGAATTTAGATACGAAAATAATAAACAAACGATAAATACAATTGAAAAAAAATTCATTGTCACATCAGCACTAACCACAAATATTAAATTGAATTAAAAAAAGAATATGAAAAAATATACCTATACAGAAAAAAAAGATACACGCTCTGGATTTGGAGCAGGTTTATCAGAACTTGGAAAAACGAATCCTAACGTTGTGGCACTTTGTGCTGATTTAATTGGTTCATTAAAAATGGATGCATTTAAAGCAGAAAATCCAGAACGTTTTTTTCAAGTGGGTATTGCCGAAGCTAACATGATTGGCATTGCAGCTGGTTTAACGATTGGTGGTAAAATTCCTTTTACAGGAACTTTTGCAAACTTTAGTACTGGGCGCGTGTATGATCAAATTCGCCAAAGTGTTGCATATTCTGGTAAAAACGTTAAGATATGCGCATCACATGCGGGTTTAACATTAGGAGAAGACGGCGCTACTCACCAAATTTTAGAAGACATTGGTTTAATGAAAATGTTACCACATATGTGTGTTATTAATCCTTGCGACTACAATCAAACAAAAGCAGCAACAATTGCTATTGCGGATTATGAAGGACCTGTATATTTGCGTTTTGGACGTCCAACGGTTCCAAACTTTACTCCTGATGATCAAAAATTTGAAATCGGCAAAGCAGTTATGTTAAACGAAGGAACCGACGTAACAATTATAGCAACAGGTCACATGACATGGAAAGCTATCGAAGCTGGAGAAAAATTAGCAGAAATAGGAATTTCAGCAGAAATTATAAATATACATACCATTAAACCTTTAGATAACGAAGCAATTTTAAAATCGATAGCTAAAACTAAATGCGTGGTAACTGCCGAAGAACATCAAAGGAATGGAGGTTTAGGCGATAGTGTTGCTCAATTATTATCTCGCCACACACCAACTCCGCAAGAATTTGTTGCTGTTGATGATAGTTTTGGAGAAAGCGGAACGCCTGATGAATTAATGACAAAGTATAAATTAGATACGATTGATATTATTAATGCTGCCAAAAAAGTTATAGGAAGAAAATAGCTTGTCTTCTCTCTAAAACTTTAATGATCAGTGTTCAAAATTTAGGCCTACTAAATTTAAAATTTGAATTAACGAAGATATTTACTATATTTAAAATTGTAATATTTTACGAATGTTGAAATGTATCTGTAATATAACATTATTTTTTTTTATTTCAGCAAAGCTTTCCTCGCAGGTTGTTGCAAGTTTCTCTGCCAGTCCTATAAGCGGCTGCGCACCATTAATTGTTCAATTTACGAACCTTTCAACAGGAGGCGTCACCAATTGGAATTGGTCATTTGGCAATGGTAATAGTTCTGTAGGCAGCAGCCCTGCAACTATTTATTCTACTCCTGGCGTTTATTCTGTTACGCTCACAGTTTCTAATGGAAGTTCTACAAACACTGTCATTAAAACAAATTACATAACCGTATACAATAAACCAACAGCTAATTTTAACGCAAGTTCATATACTACTTGTGTTGGGCAACCTATTGTATTTTCGGATGCAACAGTAATTGGACCAGGAGCAGCAATTAATTTATGGGGATGGGATTTTGGAGATGGGATCACCCAATCTGTTTCAACACCAACAATTTCGCATGCGTATTCTATTCCAGGCAATTACCAGGTAAGTGCTATTGCAACGGATGCAAATGGATGCTCTGGAACAATCGTAAAAAATATCACAATTCTCACAAAACCAACAATTTCATTTACTGCATCACCTACATTTTCTTGCAGCGCACCACTTAATGTGAATTTTACAAATACATCAATTACATCCGGCATTATAAACTATCTGTGGAAGTTTGGAGACGGAGGATTATCCAATACAGCGAATCCAGTGCATACGTATACCTCATCAGGTTCTTACCCCGTAACTTTAGTTATTAATCAAAATGGCTGTAAAGATTCTGTCACCCTACCAAACAGCATAAGTATTCAAAATAGCAACATTAATTTTGCTATAAGTTCACAAACTATTTGCGCAGGACAAAATATTTCGTTTACAAATACTTCAAATCCATTTGCAAGCACTTCAAATTGGAATTTTGGAAATGGACAAACTTCACAATTGCAAAATCCTACTGCTACCTATACTGCAGCAGGCATTTATACGGTAACATTGTCTTCTGTTGATGTTAACGGCTGTTCAGGGACAAAAACAAATACTTTACTAGTGAGTAACTCACCAACAACTTTATTTTCGGCCGACACTTTGGTGGCTTGTTCTTGGCCACTTACTGTAAATTATACAGATGCATCAATTGGAGCGGTAAACTATTATTGGGATTTTGGCGATGGTAATTCATCTATCTTGCAAAATCCATCACATACATATACCAGTTCAGGCACTTTTGAAGTAACACTTACAACAAATAATTCAGCCAACACTTGCTCAGATTCGTTAATTAAAAATAATTATATAATTATATCGCCACCTATAGCAAACTTTATTTCTATTCCAGATAGTGGCTGCGTTCCGTTGCCTGTTACCTTCAACAGTGTTAGTGCTAGCGCAGTAGATTTAATTACTAATTATATTTGGCAATTTGGAGATGGGCAAACCATAGTTGGCAGCAATTCTAATCCCACAAATACCTACACTACCCTTGGAACTTTTTCACCTACTCTAATTGTTCAAACTTTAAATGGTTGTTCTGATACTATAATTTGCAATAATTGTATTAAAACAGGAACTTTGCCCACATCAAATTTTTCTATCGTAAGCGACTCAGTATGTTATAACTTACCTGTTAATTTTACAGACTTGTCAACTGGTGCTACTGCTTGGCAATGGCTTTTCGGAGATGGTGCTACATCTACAATGCAAAATAGCACACACGTATACGCTGATACAGGTTCTTACAGTATAAAATTAATTGTGTATAACAACGGCTGTGCTGACACTTCAACAATTCAAACGGTGGTTGTATTAGCTCCAAAGGCAAATTTTAGTTATAGTTTAAGTTGTATAAATTATTTCCTAGTTAACTTTTCTGATATGTCGGCCGATGCTGATTCTCTCGTTTGGGATTTTGGAGATGGTGTTATAAATAGTTTAAATATCTTAAATCCCACACATACGTTTACTAATAACGGAACATATAATATTAATTTAACTGCTTATAACTATAATTCGGGTTGCGATCATTCCATGATTATTCCAATTACAATTTCTGAACCAATTGCGAATTTTACAATTAATGCCGTAAGTGGTTGTTACCCATTTACACCAATTTTCACAAGCACTTCACAAAATGCTTTAACTTACCATTGGAATTTTGGAGATTTGAATACATTGGCGGATACCTCAATAATAAATAATCCATCTTATACATATATTAATCCATCTACTAATACGATTTCCCTAATTATAACAGATGTAAATGGTTGTCAAGATTCAATTAATACTCAAATACAATCTTTAGGTCCGGTGCCTTATTTTTATGCAGATACCTTAACGGGATGCAGACCTTTTCCTGTTACATTTATTGATACAACAGTTACTGCATCGCCACTTATTCAATGGACTTGGGATTTTGGCGATGGAACTACCTCTGTTAATACGACTAATGATTCTATTTTCCATGTTTATACAATCGCTGGAAATTATAACGTAGTAATGACAGTTGAAGATTCAAATGGTTGTATTAAATCTATTCAAACTAATAATTATATTAAACCTACCTTTCCGTTACCCTCTGTTGCAATTGATACATTTGCTTGCGTAGGCAATTTATTAAGTTTTGATGCATCTGCTACAAACGCTATAAATCCAACATATTATTGGGATTTTGGTGATGGTGCTACTTTATCGTCATCAAATCCCGTTAGTACTCACACTTACTCATTAGATAATACATATTTAGTGCAATTAACAGTTACAGACGTAAATGGATGTGATAGTACCATCACCGAAACAGTTAGAATATTAAAACCAAAAGCTAATTTTAATTGGAGTATTTTAAGTGCGGGTTGTGGCAATATGCAGGTAGCTTTTCAAGATTCTACTTTAGGTTTTGCTAGTTCTTGGTTTTGGAATTTTGGCAATGGCGCAACTTCAGTTTTGCAAAATCCAAATTATACATATACTCAACCTGGCTCTTTTAATGTTACTTTAATTGTAACTAATTTAGGAGGCTGTAAGGATACTCTTTCAAAAGATAGTATTATTGTAGTTGATGGACCAATTGGCACATATTCATTTTCACCAAATAATGGTTGCAGCCCTCTTAACGTTAGTTTTATTGCAAATAGTCCAAACTCACTAGATTACATTTGGGATTTTGGGGATGGTACTGTTTCAAGTAGTGGCAATTCAATTTATCATACATATGTTGGTCAAGGCTCTTATAATCCAGTTTTATTTTTAGGAAACATTTTAAGTAATGGTAATCAATGTTTACTGCCAGCTGCCAATCAAACAGGATTTGTTAATGTTGTAAACACGGTATCTGTAGTAATAAACCCATCAATATTGAATTTACCTGCAGATAGTTTTGCATTAATTACACCATCAATCATCGGAGGAATTTTACCCTACAGCTATAATTGGACTCCTTACTCTTCCATTAGTTGCAATAATTGTATTAGTCCCGTTATTATTCAAGGGAGCGGAAATAATATGACTTTTTTATTTACGGTAACCGATTCTTTAGGCTGTCAAGGTGAAGATTCAATACAAGTTTTTTCAAATCCATGTATTAATCCTAGTTTGATTCCAAATGTATTTTCACCGAACGGAGATGGCATTAACGATGAGTATTTAGTTCCAAATATCTGTTCGGGTAAAGACTATTTACTTCAAATATTTAATAGATGGGGGTTATTGATTTATAGCACTGCTCAACGAAAAAGTAATTGGGATGGTAAAACATTAATAGGAGATGAAGCTCCAACAGGAACTTATTTTTATCTTATTAAAATTTCGGATAAAAATTATAAGGGTTTTATTGAACTTATTAGGTAAAATTAATAAGTTTACTAGTATTACAAAACAGGCTACATCAGTAAAAAATAGTTCTAACAGTTAAGAATTCTAATATTAAAAAAGACTTTACTCATGATGATATTTCTCATTTTTTAAAATTGAAAATCCTCTGTATAATTGCTCACAAAAAAACAAACGAATCATTTGATGAGAAAAAGTCATATTTGAAAGTGATAGTATATAAGAACTTTTAACTAAAATCGATTGATCTATTCCAAAAGGACCACCAATTAAAAAAACCACTCGCTTACAGCCTGACACCATCCTTTTATTTAAAAATTCAGCAAACTGCAAAGATGTGAATTGTTTACCATGTTCGTCTAAGCAAACTAAAAAGTCAGATGGCTCCAATAATTTTTCAATTTCTTTAGCTTCAGCAATTTTTTGTTCATCAAATGGCTTTTGACGGATATTTTTTGGCATCGAAATAGTTTCAGTATTAAATGAAATATAATTCTTCAATCTCTCCGTATAAATTTTAACACCTTCTAAAAGATAAGCATCTGTTGTTTTTTCAATTTGTATTAAAAGTATTTTCATTTTTAACTTATATTAAATTGCTTTAGGCATAATAATTGTATCTTTATCTTAAAATTTACAATATTAATGAAACTATTTGTTATTACTCTAATTAGTATTTTCAGTTTTTCTTTTTCCGTAAGAGATATTTCTGAAGATATATCTGCTGCATTAAAACAAGGAAGCACTGCAGGATTAGTCAAATTTTTCTCCGAAAAGATTTCTATTAAAGTTTTAACTCAAGAAGACTTATTAAGCAAATCGCAAGCGCAAGTTTTAATTGAAGATTTTTTTGCAAAACATAAGGTTAAAAGTTATAAAACGGCACATACAAGCGTTGTAAATGGAGATCAACAGTTTATCACAGGATCGTTAGATACAAGTCACGGAAAATTTAGAATTTCCATATTAGTGCGGGGTAACTTAATTTCTCAGTTCAGAATAGAGAATGACAATGGCTAATTACATTTTACAACACAAAAAGCATTTTAATTTTAAAAACTTCGTCAACAATGCCTTATTAGAAGATGTTGGAGATGGAGACCACTCAGCTTTAGCAACCATTCCTGCTTCTAAAAAAGGAAAGTGCCAATTATTGATTAAGGAAAATGGAATTCTGGCAGGAGTGCAAGCAGCGCAGGAAATTTTCAAACTAATTGATCGTAATTTTAAAGTAACCGTTTTTATTGCAGACGGCGAATATGCGAAAGTTGGTGATATTGCATTTATGGTTGAAGGTAGCTCTCAAAAACTACTTACTGCTGAGCGTTTAGTTTTAAATGTAATGCAACGTATGAGCGCTATTGCAACCAAAACAAACTATTTACAAAGTTTATGCAAAGGAACAAAAGCTAAAGTAATCGACACAAGGAAAACAACTCCAGGTTTTCGTTTTTTTGAAAAATGGGCAGTTGTTATAGGAGGTGGTTCAAATCATCGCTTTGGTTTATATGATATGATTATGCTAAAAGACAATCATATTGATTTTGCAGGCGGAATTATTGAGGCTCTGAACTCAACGCATACTTATCTTAAAAAAACCAAAAAGAAGTTACCAATAGAAGTTGAAACTCGCAACTTAAATGACGTGAAACTCATTTTAAATAAAGGGGGATTTCAGCGAATTATGCTAGATAATTATTCGATTGCCGACACAAAAAAAGCTGTTAAACTAATAGCAAATAAATATGAAATTGAAAGTTCAGGCGGCATAACTGAAAAAACTATTGCATCTTATGCTAAATGTGG
>JBIKOX010000162.1:0-6879 GCA_044357775.1 Bacteroidia bacterium
TAAGTAATAATACTTTTATATTTGAAAGAGGATTATTTTTATTATCACCACATAATCGCCCTTTAACATTCATTTTAATTTCAGAATCATCCGTTACCAAATCGTTAAAATCAGTATTTGCTACTGCAATAAACTTATAAATAAATTTATTTTGCGCAACGGAATCCAATTTTTTAATAAACTTATCCTTTACACTAAATATATTAAATCTGTAATTTGGCTCCACATCTGCCTCATCAAAAGCAATTGAGTAATTTTCTCCAGGTACAATTTCTGAAAACAGGAAATTTCCTAATATATTAGTTTTTATTTTTTTTACAATTTCATTTTTGCCATTTAATAAATAAACTGTTTTGTTTGAGGCGATTTTTTTCTCGGTACCTTTTGTAGCAATTAACTTTCCAGAAATATTATAATTGAATTCATTATCTTTTAATTTATTAAGAATATTATTTTCTACATTATTACTGAATGTATATAAATTTCCGCTTGCGCCGGAAATAGCAATTTTTTCTAATGAACTATTTTGCAGTTTAATTTTATGATTGTTTGGATTTTCTGTTGAATTTAACATAACAGATATAGCAGCAGCTTGATAAGAATCAACTCCTTGAAACACAAATTTACCACTATTTGTTGTTTGCGATGTAGCTATAATTTCTCCTTTATTGTTTAAAAGTGAAAGCGTTTTATTTTTTAGAGGAGTTTGTTTATCATTATCTAAGCTAAGTTTACCAGCTAGCTGAATAAATTCTTTTAATTTTAAAGTTGTTAAAATCGGGATGATTGTATCTTTCGGTTTAGCCGGAACCTTTTCAATTAGATTAACTCGTTGATTTATACTTTTAATAAAATTATTTTTATATGCAATATCATCTACAAATCTTGATTTCCCATCAAATAAAATGACATGAAAGGGTCTTGAAAATTGAGAGGTATCTATAACAGAAGAATTCTTATCAAAAAACGGAATATCAATTGCGTAGGTCATTTTATAAAACCGTTTATCTTCAGGAACCTTTGCGGCATAAACTTTTAAAAACATAGTTTGACACAATGGATTAATAAAATAAATCTCATAATCGCTACCAAATGCTAACACAGTTTTAAAATTATTACTTTCTTTAGTATCAAATTCTGAAATTAATTTTGAACCACTTAAAATTTTTATTTTAGTATTATATAATGGCTTATTATTTAAGTAATTTTTACAAACAAATTTTAAATCTCCGTCATCTTGAGCGCTTGTTATAAAATTTACACTAATTAAAAAAGCAAATAATAGGTTTTTTAAATTTTTCATACTAAAAATTAAATTAATTAAGTGAATTATTGATAATAGAAATAATTTCATTACAACAATTCTCTATCGTTGATGAGTTATATTGATTTATAGATAAAATTAAAACGACCGTATTTAATTTACCATTAACCATGTAATACTTATCTAATGTTTTTTTTAATTTCCTTAAGTAATCCTGTTTCAAGTTTTTCTCAATTTCTCTGCCTCTATTTTTGATGTTATCTAACAATAAATTTGTATGAGTATCTAAATACACAATTAAATTTGGTGTTGGAATAGTTTTTTTTAGTGGGCTAAAATGTTTTTTAAAAAATGAAAAATCTTTCGAAGATAAATTAGCTTTTGCAAAACATAAACATTTATCAAAGTGGAAATCGCTTACGGTAATTCTATTTTTATTTATTTCCTTAAAATAATTAATAAGTTGCTTTTGACGATCAATTAAAAATGAATATTCTGTTGGAAAAGCAAATGTTGTCCTATCCTTATAAAACAATGGCAATAGTGTATTCTCTTCAAATTGTTCAGGTAAATAAGTGGCTTTTAGTTTTTTAGCTAATGCTTTAGCAATGGTGCTTTTTCCAGATCCAATATTTCCTTCTATGCAAATAAACATACTTAATTCTTAAATTTATATGGTGTCACTTTTAACGTATCATCGCATTCAATCAACAAATTAAAGATATACTTATTTAAAACAGGATGCAAATAGTTTGGCGCAATTTCGTTTAACGGAATTAAAACAAATTTTCTTAAATGCAGCCGTGGATGAGGAACAATGAGTTGAGGTGAATTAATAATTTCGCTGTTAAAAAAAAGTATATCAATATCTATGATACGAGGCACAAACGTTGTATTTAAAATTCGTTCTCTACCTAATTCTTTTTCAATTAAAAGTAATTTGTTTATTAATTCTATCGAATTTAAATTTGTATTAACTGCAATGCATTGATTTAAATAAGCTTGTTGATTTTCTACTCCCCAAGCTTCTGTTTCGTAAATATTTGATTTTATAGTGATCTCGCCAACTTGATGATCAATTTTAGACATTGCAAGTTCAATAGACTTTTCTCTATCCTCAATATTACCGCCTAAACATAAATACGCAACGTTCATATAATTATCGGCAAAAATAGCAGAAAGAACTCTAATTTTAATGAATAGTATATTTATTTACTTCAATTAATTGTACTTTTCATTATAAAAAAAATATGAATAGCCCTATTTGGCAAAACACAAGTACAAACCTAAACCATCCCGAATCAAGTTCGGGACAAGTTATCATAACTAAAAAACAATAATTATCTGCGTATGAAACAATTTTTTGGAGCATTTTTCGGCTCATGTTTAGGGATTTTGGTGACTGGAGTGGTAATAACAATAATTGTTATTGCTTCGGTTGCAAGTTTATTTTCTGACGCTATAAAAATGAAAACTACTCACACTACTGCACTCAAAGAAAACACAGTTTTACGAATTAATTTAAATGCCGATATAAAAGAACGTGGGGTTAATAATCCTTTAGGAGATTTAGACTTAGGGCCATTTATGCCTAAAAGTACAATTGGATTAAATGATATTATTCAAAGCCTAAAAAATGCAAAAACAGATGCAAATATTAAAGGTATTTATTTAGAGGTTAGCGATCCAGAGGCTGGATTTGGAACAATAGAAGAAGTTCGACACGCTTTATTAGATTTTAAAACATCCGGTAAATTTATATATGCTTATGCTGAAGGGTATTCTCAAAAAGCCTATTATTTAGCAAGCACTGCCAATAAATTATACTTAAACCCACAAGGTAGTTTAGAAATAAAAGGCTTAAGTTCTCAAATTATGTTTTACAAAAAAATGTTAGAGAAATTAAATGTTGAAGTTCAAATTTTTAGGCACGGTAAATTTAAAAGCGCCATTGAGCCATTTATGTTAGATAAAATGAGTGATGCAAATAGAGAGCAAGTTGAAATCTATTTAGGTTCATTATGGGGACATATGGTTTCTGGAATAGGAAAAAGTAGAAAGATATCAGTCAACGAAATTAATGATATGGCCAATAACCTATCAATTAGAAATCCTGAGGACGCTTTAAAATACAATTTAGTTGATGCCTTAAAATATGAAGATGAAGTTTTTAGCGACATCAAAAAAAACATGCATTTAAACGAAAGTGATAAAATTAGTTTCTTAGCATTAGATGATTATTCAAAATCACCAAATATCGAAGAAACTTCGAAAGATAAAATTGCCATTATTTACGCTGTGGGAGAAATTGAAAGCGGCGACGGTGATGACGATAAAATTGGTAGCGCTCGTATAGCGAAAGCAATTAGAGAAGCTCGATTGGACAAAACGATTAAAGCAATTGTATTTCGCGTAAATTCGCCGGGAGGAAGTGCTTTAGCAAGTGATGTAATTTGGCGAGAAACAGTTTTAGCACAAAAAGCAAAGCCATTTATTGTATCAATGGGCGATGTTGCAGCAAGCGGAGGTTACTATATTAGTTGTGCAGCCGATAGAATTTTTGCTCAACCTAACACCATCACTGGTTCTATTGGAGTATTTGGTATGATTCCTAATGCACAAAAAGCGTTGTCTGAAAAATTAGGAATTACAGTGGATACAGTGAATACAAATAAGCATAGCGATGTTGGTACTATTTTAAGAGGGGTAACATCTGAAGAATTTGCATACGTGCAGCAGAGTGTTGAAAATATTTATGATGTATTTATTTCAAAAGTAGCATTAGGACGAAAAACATCTAAAACTAAAATTGATAGTATTGGTCAAGGAAGAGTTTGGAGCGGAGCGGATGCAATTAAAATTAATTTAGTAGATGAATTAGGAGGGATAAAAGATGCTATAGCTTTTGCTGCAAAAAAAGCCAAATTAAGTAGTTTTAAAACAATAGACTTGCCAAAGCAAAAAGATCCATTGCAAGACTTATTAGATAATACCAAGGATGAAATGGAAACTCGTGCCATGAAAACAAATTTGGGCGAACAGTATATTTATGTAAAACAAATAAAAAATGCGCTAAACCTAAAAGGTATTCAAGCGCGTTTACCTTATGAAATGATAATTGAGTAATTAATTTTTATACTATTTTTAAAAAAATTGATTGAAAATTAATATCAAAAAAAAGTAATCAATAGCTTTTAGTTCAATCTATATGTTAATCTTAAAACAGTTCCGTATGGCGAAAAATGCTTTATTAGAAAAAATAATAACGGACCATTTTACTCGATGTCTTGCGATTGCTTAGTTCTTTTAGCTTTAAAGCTTATTTGACGGCTAACAGCAATTACTATACTTCTATTATAAACTTGATTTGAAGCTCCCGGTAATTGTTTTCGGACAGGAAGAAGTGAGTGTATCAATCGTAATCCTACAAGCCATTTTTCATTAAATACATAACCAGCACCTAGATTAAAAGTAAAATCTCTATTACTAAAGGGATAAAGGTCTGTTTGGAAAGGAAACGCTGGTCTGTCTGTATATTCTCCAGTATTGATTAATGCTGCTAATGCCGGACCAAATTCAAAGTAACCCATTTTTTTGTTATACTGAAAGAGGATTGGCACTTCAAAGTAAGATAGACGTAAAAAATAATCGCCATAACCTTGACGGACTCCGCCAGTTCCTTTGCCAATTTCATATAGTTCAGCCTGCATAGTCCAACTTTTACTTATTTTGATCTGAACCCACATTCCACCCATCAAGGCAGGTTTTGGATGAGTTTTTACGGGACAGCCTGCAATAGTATGCATTCCTAAACCTAATTTAATCCCAAATTTACATTGAGTTTTTAATTTACCCTGAGATAAAGCATCAAGAAAATAAATAGACATGACAAAAAAAATGAAAAACATTTTCATTACCAATGAACGGAATAGACTTATAAAAATTGTGTTAATAACAACGATTCCATTTGCGAACATTTAAATAAAAGATAAATCGTGTGCTTTTGGTAAAGAGGTCGCTAAGCAAAAGTTAATTATTTTCACTTTGCAAAAGTCCGTTAAAAACTTATATAATTTAATCGCATTTCGGTAAATAATATTTTAAATTAAAATCTATGATTAGAGCGAAAACGCTAACGATCTTTTATATTTGATCTTGTAAATAAAAAACAATTTTATTACAAAAAAAAGACAATCCACTAGGATTGTCTTTTTTCACATAATCAAAGAGAAAAATTATTTTACTTGATCAACAACTGCTTTAAAAGCTTCAGGATGATTCATTGCTAAATCAGCTAATACTTTACGATTTAAGTTGATGTTCTTAGCGTTTACTTTTCCAATAAATTCGCTATAACTCATTCCATACTGACGCACTCCTGCATTAATACGTTGTATCCATAATGAACGCATTGTACGCTTCTTATTTTTACGATCGCGGTAAGCGTATGTTAAACCTTTTTCTAGAGTATTTTTGGCAATAGTCCAAACATTACCTCTAGCACCCCAATAACCTTTTGTTAAAGCTAGGATTTTCTTTCTGCGAGCTCTACTCGCTACGTGATTGACTGAACGTGGCATTTCTTTTTAATTTTTTGATTTTACGTGGCTAATTTTTAGCGCTTTTAAAACGTAGTTTCTGGTTAATTTAATAACCTTTGCACTCGGGTTAATCTTAAAGATTACATTGCTAATAAAAACTTGATGTTATTCATATCACGCTCATGTACTAAGCCTGATTTGGTTAACGCACGTTTTCCTTTAGTTGTTTTCTTGGTCAAGATATGACTTTTGAAAGCATGTTTTCTTTTAATTTTGCCGGTCCCAGTAACAGAGAATCTCTTCTTTGCACTAGAGTTTGTTTTCATTTTTGGCATTTTTATTTATTTATTTATTGTTAGTACTCTAATTCAATTATTGGTATTAAAACCTATTACTTACCTATTTTTTTAGGAGCAAGAACCATTAACATTTTCTTACCTTCTAATACTGGCAATTGTTCTGCCTTACCCCACTCTTCTAATTCAGAAGCAAAACGCAATAATAAGATTGTTCCTTGCTCTTTAAATACAATTTCTCGTCCTCTAAAAAAAACAAATGCTTTTACTTTACAACCATCTTGTAAAAACTTCATCGCATGATTTTTCTTAAATAAATAATCATGTTCATCAGTATGCGGTCCAAAGCGAATATCTTTAACCACTACTTTAGATGCTTTTGCTTTAACTTCTTTAGCTTTCTTTTTTAATTCGTACAAAAACTTACCATAGTCAATAATTTTGCAAACAGGCGGATCAACATTTGGTGCAATTTCCACTAAATCTACGCCAAGTTCCTCAGCCATTTTAATAGCTTCTTCAATTGTATAAACACCAGCTTCTATATCATCACCAACTACACGTACTTTGGGGGTGTTGCGTATATTTTTATTAATCCTGTGAGCATCTTCTCTAACACCAGGACGTTTAAATCCTTCTCGCAATCCACGAGGGCGCTTAAATTCTGGTGGCTTTTGCCCAGGTACAACGGTACCAGGTTTAATAGGCCCAGTATTTTTATTGTTGTTGTTTATTGGTTTCTTGAAAACGCTAATAATGACCTCCGCTTTTAATTATT
>JBIKOX010000163.1:0-6838 GCA_044357775.1 Bacteroidia bacterium
CTGGTAAGGCATTGGTAGGAAAAGTAAATGTAGATCATAACTCAGAGATTTCTGCAAAATATGGAATCAGAAATATTCCAACCATTTTATTCTTTAAAAATGGAGAAGTAGTTGAAAAACATGTGGGCGTTGCTGCTAAAAATATCTTAGCTGGCAAACTAGATAATCATATGTAATATCTATGACTTTTTAATTCTTGTCAAGAATTAGAGTGATTAATGTCCTTATAATAATTAGCGTCAAACTCTTTTATTATAAGGTCATTTTTTCTTATAGAGGCTTTTAGCCATTCTATATAAATATCTTCTTTTTCGGAAGTATTCAATTGATAATTAGAAATTTCTTTCCTAATGCGAGTACTTATTTCACACATGCACAAAGCAGCGCAAACGCTTATGTTAAAGCTTTCTGTGAAGCCATACATAGGCAGTTTTACAAATTCATCAGTCATTTGTTCTACATCCGAACTGATGCCTGTTAACTCAGTGCCAAACACTAAAGCAATAGGTGTTGTAATATCTAGTTCCTGAAGGGAAACGCTGTTTTTATGTAGCGAAGTAGCAACTATTTTATAGCCTTTAGCTTTTAAATCTGTTAAACATGCTTTTGTATTATTTTCATGATGTTGGAATCGATTTAACGTTAACCATTGCGTAGACCCCATCGATACATCTTCGCTAATTTTGTATTTATTTCTGTTTTCAATAAAATTAGTAGTTTGAATACCGAAAATATCAGCACTTCTTAATACTGCGCTAAAATTATGGGTTTGATATACATCTTCTAAAACTATCGTTAAATGATTAGTTCGTGCATCTAATACTGCCCTTAATCTGTCTAATCTACGTTGGCTCACAAACCCCTCTAGATAGTTTGTTAATGCTTTTTTATAGGTGTTCTCTAACATCTTGTAAAGATAGTATTTTGATTTTAGATTAGAAATAGTGCAAGTCTCCGCTTCTAAATCCTCACAATAACGAGTGTTTCATGGCTAATCCCTAAATTTTGCTTACATTTGTAATAAATAATAAATAATGAGTAGAGAAAGTTCAGGGCCAAGAAAAACCTTTGCAAAAGGAGGCTCGTCAGATTTTAATAAAAGAAAATCTTTTTCAAGTTCAGCTAAACCGAAACGCCCTTATAGTTCTGAAGGCTCTTCGTTCAAAAAACGAGACGGAGAAGCAACCGAAAAACGTTCATATACAAAAAGAGAAGGCAGTTCAGAAGAGCGCCCTCGAAGAAGTTTTGGGGATGGAGAAAGAAAACCATTTGTAAAACGTGAAGATGGAAAATACGAAAGTAGCGGGCCTCGCAAAAGTTATGGGGACGGAGAAAAACGTTCGTACACAAAAAGAGATAGTACTTCAGAGGATCGTCCGCGTAAAAGTTTTGGAGATGGCGAAAGAAAACCATTTGTAAAACGTGAAGATGGAAAATACGAAAGTAGCGGGCCACGAAAAAGTTCTGGTGATGGAGAAAAACGTTCTTACACAAAAAGAGATAGTACTTCAGAAGATCGTCCACGTAGAAGTTTTGGAGATGGCGAAAAAAAACCATTTGTAAAACGTGAAGATGGAAAATACGAAAGTAGCGGGCCACGAAAAAGTTACGGTGATGGAGAAAAACGTTCGTACACAAAAAGAGACAGTACTTCAGACAGACCAAGTAGAAGTTTTGGAGATGGCGAAAGAAAACCATTTGCAAAACGTGAAGATGGAAAATACGAAAGTAGTGCACCTCGCAAAAGTTATGGTGATGGAGAAAAACGTTCATATACAAAAAGAGAAGGGAGTTCAGAAGATCGTCCGAGAACAAGTTTTGGAGATAGCGAAAGAAAACCATTTGTAAAACGTGAAGGAGCTGATTCTGACAGACCGCGAAAACCATACGGAGAGAAAAGAGATTTTGATAAACCTTATGAAACTAAATTATCAAAATCAGAACGCGTCGTTGAAAAATCTAAAAAAGCAGGGCCATCAAAAACATCTACTCAAAAAAATGTGAGTGATGATGCTGTTCGTTTAAATAGATATGTTGCTAATTCAGGCGTTTGTTCGCGCAGAGAAGCAGACGTATTAATTGCAACTGGTGTTGTTACAGTTAATGGAAAGATTGTAACTGAAATGGGTTACAAAGTAAATCCAACAGACGTTGTAAACTACGGTGGAGTGCCAATTAAAAATGAAGTAAAAAAATACCTGGTATTAAATAAGCCAAAAGATTACATAACAACCATGGACGATCCTGAGGAACGTAAAACGGTTATGGAGTTAATTCGTAAAGCTTGTAAAGAGCGTTTATATCCGGTTGGAAGATTAGATAGAAATACAACTGGTGTTTTGTTATTTACAAATGATGGCGATTTAACGGCTAAATTAACGCACCCAAAATTTGGTGTTAGAAAAATTTACCATGTTATTTTAGATAAACGAATTACATCGGAAGATTTTAAAACATTAGCAGAAGGCGTTGAATTATCAGATGGTTTTATTAAACCGGATGCGATTGAATATGTTGGCGAAGGAAAATCTGAATTAGGAGTTGAGATTCACAGCGGACGTAATAGAATTGTGCGTCGTTTATTTGAACACTTGGGTTATGAAGTAATGAAATTAGATAGAGTTGCTTTTGCGGGCTTAACTAAAAAAGATTTACCTCGTGCTAAATTCCGTTTTTTAACGCCAAAAGAAGTTGACTTTTTAAAAATGTTAGGATAATTATTAGAAGTAAGATAAAAGATTTAAGATGAACGATTAGTTATCTTAAATCTTTTATCTAAAAAAATGAATAAACTATATTACCTCTCCACTTGCGATACATGCAAGCGCATTATTTCAGAACTTGAATTAAAAGAAAAAGGATTTATTTTTCAGGATATTAAATCTGAAAAAATAACGGCAGCGCAATTGGAAGAAATGAAAAAACATACAAGCTCGTATGAAGCGTTATTTAGCAAAATAGCTCGTAAATACAAGGAGTTGAATTTAGCCTCGAAACAATTAACAGAAACTGATTACAAAAATTTTATTTTAGAAGAATATACGTTTTTAAAACGTCCGGTTATTTTTATTGGTAATAAGCTATTTGTTGGAAATTCAAAGGCTGTTATTGCTGCTGCAAACATTGAGCTATAAAATCTGAAAATAAAGCAATTTCATAATACCAAATACATTTAGTACATGGTCCAATTATGGTGGTCATGCTGAACTTGATTCAGCATCTCAGAGACCCTGAATCAAGTTCAGTGTGACTAACTGCTTGGACTATCTATTACTTATAAATGGTGTGACATGTAAATTGAGAAAGAACTAAAAAATACAGAATAAAAAAACCTCGAAAATTTTACTTTTCGAGGTTTTTATTTTTTAGTATAATGCCTTTATTAGTTTCAGTTTTTTGATACTAATGATCTGACATCAGTAATTTTATACAAATATTAAATTTATTTTGCAATTACTAATTTACGGCTTGTTGTTCCGTTAGTTGTTAAAATATTTACGTTGTAAATACCACTTGCCCAATTTTCAGCATTGAAATTAATAACATGATTACCAGCTGAAAGGTTGTTTAAATTTTGAGTAAATACAACTTGACCAACAGTATTAATCACATTTACAGTTACATTTTCATTTTGAATTAAATCTAAAGAAAGTGCTGCTGCATTTTTAGCAGGCGAAGGATAAATTGAAATATTAGAAATTGAAGAATTCAACTCATTAATTCCATTTGCACCAGATGTTTTCCATAATGCATTATCTTCAGTAGTAAATGCTGTTGATTTAGTATACACATTTGTTCCTCCAGAAGTAATAGTGTAACCACCAACACCAGTTCCAGCGTTATAACCATCACCATAAGTATCATAAATTACAGTTTTATAGCACATATTAGGGTTAGCACTGAAAGTTACAGCAGGTTGAACTGCAACTCCAGCTGTAGCTAAATCAGTATAAGGGCCTCCAGAAGCTACTACTGTACCAGATACTTCTTCTTTTACTTCCCAAGTTAATTCTGTACCATATTGGTCAGTTTTAAAAATCATAGCCATAGTAGCAGGTGTATTAGCAACTTTAGTAGTTAATGGAATTGATTTTACAAGAGCATTATTTACAGTATTTTGGTCATTTGAGCCATTAACACTTGTAACTGCAATACTTAACGTGTTTGTTGCTGAAGCAGGGAAAGTGTATGATGGTAAAATAATTACTGTTTGAGTAAAAGGCGCTAAATTTCCTGAAAAATTATAAGTTTGCGCAGAACCTCCTGTTACAGAATAAGAAACAACTGCAGAAGTCATATTAGCGCTACCATTGTTTAATAAAGTAAATTTGGTTGGTTGCAAGTTTCCAGCGCATGTTTCTGCATCTGCAATTAAATTACTTACTGCAGCATCTGTTGTGTTTGCAATATTTGAAATTGAAACTGGACCATAAGCTCCATTTATTGTTAAACGATCTGATTGTGTAACAAAAGCTGCTAACTCAATGTTTCCAAGTAAACAAGGAGTTGTTTTGCCTGTAGCACCAAAAGTTGCAGGAATAGTGTATGTTCCAGTTGTAGTGAATGTAGTACCCGCTGTTGTAACTGGAATTGTAATACCAAAATTACCAGTCGTTAAACTTTTACGTAAAACGTGGTTATGGTTGTAAGTTCCATCTGCATTATAGTTTGCTGCATTATAAGGATTTGGGTTACCGTAATTGTCTTGTATACCTAAAATTTTATCTTCTAATAACATAACAGTTAAAGAATTTGTTGTAGCTACACTTGGACTACTTGCCGTATAATATACTTGTGCCGTGTAAGTTAGTACCCTTGTAGTTGCATCAACAGTACCTTCTACAGCTACATTACAATATGCTGATTGCGTTTTTATTGTGTTTGCCATTGCTGTCCAACTTCCACGCCCAGCAGCCATTACAGTTCCTGTTAAAATAGTTCTATTTACAGCACCTGCAGGATAACCTGTAATGCCCATACCAGACATTGCATCAATAGCTGAACCATTTGTCGTTTTTAAATCTTGTTCTCCGACTGCAGCATTTGCAAAACTACCCGAATGGATGTTAATTAAAACAACTTTTCCAGGATTATTATTATAAATCGTGTTTGCAACTGTATGACCATCTGGACAATATCCACAATGAATACCAGTAAATTCTTCTAGTACGATGTTCTTAGTTGTTGGCGTAGTGCTTACCGGCAACTGAGCAAACATAGAGCTTGCTGCTCCAGCTGCTAATAATGTTAGTAATTGTTTTTTCATGTTATTATTTATTTGTTTTAGTTATTATTTATTAATTGTGAATTTTTTTACAATTTTATTACTTCCTGAAGATATAGTAGCAAAATAAATCCCAGAATTTAAACTTTCAGAATCTAACTGTATATTGTTTTTTCCTGCAGTCAATTGAATGTTTTTTAATGAAACTACAGATCCCAATGCGTTAGTAATACTTACAGTAACATTGTTAGAGTTAATCTTTGAATTCACTATAATTTGAGCCTTACTTGAGGATGGATTTGGATATACATCAGAAATTGAAGTAAATAAATTTGAGTTTTCCTTAACGGTTAGTAAAGTTGGATTGAATTTAAATGTAAATGTAATTACATCATTTAAGTTATTGATATTGTAAATCTCATATTTAATTTCGGAGTAACCAGCTGCTACATTTTCATCGTAATAAAAGGATTGAGGCGCATAAACTTCTCCTGCTGCTAAAGTTTTATAATTTGCAGACGGCGTGAGTGTTGTTGTAGTTGGAAAACATTGACCACCCCAACAAAAGTAGGCATCAGCACCAGCGTTAATAACTACCTCCGTTTTTTTTACTGCATAGGTTACAGAAGATGAACTAGTGTTTTGCAACTGCAAATAAACATGACTTTGCCCTCCAACTGCAACATCTTCAAGAATAGAAGAGTTGTTTGCAATAGCTAATCCAGTTGAAGTATTTGTTAGCTGTATGGATGTTTGACCAATTGCAACTGAAAAAGCAAATAGTAAAGTAAAAATAGTAAGAAAATTTTTTTTCATTTTATTGATGTTATCTATTAAAAATTAAACACTAATACAATATTATAAAAATAATATGTTATTTCATAATACAATAGATAAATTATTTTTTACCCTAAAATATATTCTATTTTTTATAAAAACTCATTTCATCTAAATACTGCCACGCTGCATGCGGAATAAAATAAGATACATTATGACCACTTTTTATGGCTTGCCTTATCATAGTCGATGAGATATCCATTAATGGCGCATCGGTCATAATAATATTTTTATTTTCTATAAAATCTTCTGAGCTGCAGTTTGGTCTTGGATAAACGTATATCAGGTAGTTTTTAAGAATTTGTTCATAGTTTTTCCATTTTGTGAAGGATGCTAAATTATCCTGTCCCATTATTAATGAAAACTGATGCTGTGGATACTTTTCGTTTAAATGTGCTAATGTATTTATGGTATAAGAAGGCTGACTTAATGCAAATTCAATATTACTGCTTTTTAAAATATCACTATCGCCAATAGCCAGGTTTACCATATGTAAACGCTGATTTTGATTAAGCAATGAAGATTTCTGCTTTAAGGGATTATGAGGCGATACAACAAGCCAAACTTGCTCTAACTCGGTAAATGACGCCATGTAATTTGCCAATACCATGTGTCCAACATGAATAGGATTAAATGAGCCGAAAAATAAACCAATATGCATAAATCAAAATTAAACATCATTTTTGATTTAATTGGAATAATAATTAAACTTTAGGCTACTAGAATTTATTTGGCTAAAATAACTTTACATAAAATTATTGAACGAAATTATCAAGG
>JBIKOX010000164.1:0-6796 GCA_044357775.1 Bacteroidia bacterium
ACAGAGGTATTTCCTTGAACATAATCTCTTGTTCCCAATAATCTTCCTTCGTTTCGCAAGGAGTCAAAAACGGGATTAACGTTTGCCTGCTCAAAACCGGCATCAATAACGGCAATAACCATATTTTGCCCTCTAAATCCTACTTGATGCATGCAGTCAGCTCCAATTTGGTTAGCCTGAGTAAATGATGGACCATAATTGTAGGATGAAACATTTGTTGTTTTTTGTATAACATCATCATTGATATCCAATTTAACTTCGTTGTCAGCTTTTGTTTTAGAAAAACGGGCAACAGGCGATACATTCAATACACAGGTTAAGCTATTAATAGCTGTTAGTTGTGATGGATTTGATATATTAACGATGGCTGCATTCATCCATTTTGAACGCTGAAATACTTGAGCTCCGGTTGCATTTACTTGATTAATGTAGCTTTGATTTACTGGAATATCAGTTATATCAATGGCAATTCCTTGATTGGTTCTGCGTGCTATAGATTTTGAAGTTAGGTAAGCACTCGGATTGGAAATGGAGTAGGAGGAACCATTTTTATCTTTAAATTTTACCCAATACTTTGTGAAAGTTTGAGATTGTATTGAATTTGCTAATGAAAATAAAAAGCAAATAATAAATAATGTTTTAATTTTATTCAATTCCATGAGTAACGTAAGTTATTTTATATATAACACCTTTTTCTATTCTTTGTTCAACAGGAATAATTATTCCATTTTGCATTTTGATAGTATTCGATTCCAAATCTTTAATTTCTCTATAAACCAAACCGATATTTTTAGCATATTTTTCGATATAATATTCTCGATGAATTGCATTTTTATTTTTATCATCTTTTTGAACAACCAATAAAACATTAGCAAATGGAGTTCCATTAATTATTTCTGATTGATTGATATAATCATACATATAACTCAATTCGCCTAATGTATTTAGCGCATTGCCATTCCAGGTTGCATCTTCTTTTACTGGAAAAGCAAGTTTTGTAAATCTAACATCTTCTTCAACGACTTCTAATGTAGTGTTTGTTTTTGTGTAATTCCAAACATCCTTTATTGTCCAAGCTATATTATCATAATTAATTAAAGGATTGTACCATTTAATATACCTTACTAGCTTAATTGCGTCTCTTCCTTGATTATCGGTATAAATCTCCTCTAACTTTTCCTTAATGCGGTACTTAAAATGAGTCGTGTCCATAAAATTATCATCATAAACAGTTGAGTCAACATCATAAACAACGTATTTACCCAAGGTAGTTGGCGCATAATCATATCCTAAATCTGGCGGAGATTCTACCTTTTTTTTACAGGAAACACCTACAAAAATAAAGCTGCAAAGCAGAATTATGTAATTAATTTTTTTGATAGTTAAAATTACTAATAAATTATCGCTCAAACAATGCTAAATAATTTTAAATTCGTGCAAAAATTAATTTATTATGGCAGATTTCTCTAAACATAAATTTGGCACAAAAGCAATACATGCAGGTGCTGATCCAGATCCATCTACAGGCGCTATTATGACGCCTATTTTTCAAACATCTACTTATGTTCAAGAATCTCCAGGAACTAACAAAGGATATGGATATGCGCGCGGAAAAAATCCAACTCGTGATGCTTTACAAAAAAATATTGCAGCTTTAGAAAGCGGCAAACACTGTGTTTGTTTTAGCAGTGGAATGGGGGCAACAGATGCCGTAATGCGCATGTTGCGTCCTGGTGATGAAGTAATTACTGGTGATGATTTATATGGTGGTTCATACCGTTTGTTTACAAAAATTTACGAAAACTACGGCATTAAATTTCATTTTATCAATTTAACAAATGCAGAAAACATTAAGGAATATATTAATGCTAATACAAAATTAATTTGGGCCGAAACACCAACTAATCCAACCATGCAAATTATAGATATTGAAGCTTGTGCAAAAATTGCAAAAGACAATAATTTATTATTAGCTGTAGATAATACCTTTGCATCACCTTATTTGCAAAACCCACTAGCGTTAGGCGCTGATATTGTGATGCATTCTGTTACGAAATACTTAGGTGGCCATAGTGATGTGGTTATGGGGGCATTAGTAATGAATGATGATAAGTTACATGAACAAATTTATTTTATTTTAAATAGTTGTGGTGCAAATCCTGGTCCAATGGATTGCTTTTTAGTGATGCGTGGTATTAAAACTCTGCATTTACGAATGGAGCGTCATTGCTTTAATGGTCGTAAAATTGCCGAGTTTTTAAAAACTCATCCACGAATTGAAAAAATTTATTGGCCTGGCTTCACAGATCATCCTAATCATGACATTGCTAAAAAACAAATGCGTGATTTTGGCGGAATGATTTCTATTGTATTAAAAAGTGCTTCATTAGAGGAAACATTTAAAGTAGCATCTTCTTTTAAAGTATTTTCGTTAGCAGAATCTTTAGGTGGAGTTGAATCTTTAATTAACCATCCTGTAACTATGACGCACGCGTCAATACCAAAAGCAGAACGCGATAAAGCTGGTGTTGTAGATAGTTTATTACGATTAAGTGTGGGTGTTGAAGATGTTGAAGATTTAATTGAAGACTTAAAACAAGCCTTGACAGTTTAACTTTAAGTCATAATAATTATTGTTCTAACCTCATTTTAATATGGGGTATATTATCTTCTAAGTACATTTCGCCTTCCGGTATAAAGCCTAAATTTTGATAAAATTTATCTAAGTAACATTGGGCTCCAATAACAATTACTGAAGAATTAAATATCTTTTTTGTTTTATCAATACTATATTCCATTAGTAATTTACCGTAACCAAATTTTCTAACAGAAGGATGGGTAACAACTCTGCCAATTGCAGGTTCTAATTCATAAGATAGTCCAGCAGGCACTAAACGCGAGCAGGCAATTAATTTTTCATTTTCATAACCTAACACATGAAATGACTTATAATCTTTATCATCCAAATCTAAATAGGGACAATTTTGCTCCACAACAAAAACCTCAGCGCGTAATTGTAAAAGTTGGTACAACTCAATAGTACTTAATTCATCAAAGGTTTTTGTTATAAACGTTATCATTTTAATATTGATTGATTGATAGTAATACTAATGTACAAGCATCTAAAACTTCAATTCCTTTGCTTATAGCCAAGGCTTCAAATTCAGGATTCTCAGTACCCGGATTAAAAATAATTCGTTTGGGATTTAAAGAAAAAATATAATCAAACCATGCTGGCTGATTATCTGGACCAACATATAAAGTTACCGTATCAATATTTTCTAACGTTGGTTTATTGGTTATGATATCTAAATCATTTATTTTGCCATTTCTAATGCCAATTGGATAAACGGTATGATTATGGTTTTGTAAACTGATAGTTGCTTTATAGCTATATCTATCTGTATTTGGTGAGGCACCAATTACAACGGTAGGTTTATTCTTCAACATAATTTAAATCTTTACCAAAGGTTTCTTCTAAAAAATAAAGGGCAATAAAACCAATGCCTATTATAATACAACCAGTAATAATAGTTGCTTGTAGTTTATCAACACAACATACAGAAATAATAGTATCTAATAATAATGAAATTAAAATAGTAGAACCCCTTACAAAATTAGGAGCCGTTGTTGTTGCCGTTGCTCTAATGTTTGTTCCAAACAATTCGGAAGCTGTGCTAATAAACACTGCCCAATAACCAGTTGCAAAACCTATAAAACCAACTATTGAATAAAAAATAGTGACAGAGCTGCCTCCAAATAAAAAATATAAAATAGTTCCAATTACAGTTAGTGATAAGAAAATACCTAATGTTTTTTTTCTGGATTTTAAATATTGACTCATAACGCCCGATGCAATATCGCCGATGGTAATTCCGGCATAAGCGCACATAATGGCTCTGCCTGCCGAAATTGCTTTAGGTGCTAAACCTAACTTTTCGCTTAATTCAGGCGAAAATAAAACTAAAGTTCCCATAACATACCAAACAGGTACGGTTACAAAAATGATAGAAAGGTATTTTATGATATTTTTTTTACTTGAAAATAATTGAAGAATATTTCCTTTTTTGACCTTCGTTTCTTTTTTTAGCGCATCAAACATACCTGATTCAAATACACCAATACGTAATACTAAAAGTGCTAAACCCATTGCGCCACCTAAATAAAATGAATAGCGCCAATTTGTAATCACATCTCCCATAAAGCCTGCTACAACCGCGCCAAATACACCTACAGTGGCCACTATCATGGTTCCGTAACCACGTTTTTCTTTACTCATACTTTCGCTTACTAAAGTAATACCAGCACCTAATTCGCCAGCTAAACCAAAGCCTGAAATAAACCTTAGCACTATATAAGAATCCGTACTTTCAACCATGCCATTTAAAATATTGGCAACAGAATATACTAAAATAGAACCGAACAAAACAGAGAGTCGTCCTTTTTTATCGCCTAATATTCCCCAAAAAACACCACCAACAAGCATCCCAAACATTTGCCAGTTTAATAATAATTTACCATATGTGGCATTTAATATTTTTAAAGTAGCTTCAGAAATATGAGGGAATTGAAGTGGTAAAATAGTATTTAAGCTATCAGTCCTTTCAACACCAAATAGAAGCAAATCGTATATGTCAACAAAGTAACCGAGTGCAGCAACAATAATTAGTTTATTGAGATTTTTATTCTGTTGAATTTGCGACATAAAATGGAATTCTAATTTTTATTATAAGTATTCGACTACGCTCTTACTAGGCGAGGATTTTAAACGAATTTATCTCCCTTTTGAACTTTAACGTCGTTTACAAAATTCCTGATTTGTTGTTCATCTTCTTTTTTGCAAACCATCAACACTCCATCTGATTCTACAACAATATAATCTTCTAAGCCTTGCAGCACTACTAATTTATCTTTTGGCACATGCACAATGCAATTATTACAATCGTATTGAATAATGTTTTTTCCAACCAAAGCATTATTGCCTTTATCATGATTAATATGACCGTATAACGAACCCCATGTTCCAAGATCGCTCCAGCCAATTATGGAAGAACGCACATACACATTTTTAGCTTTTTCCATTAATGAATAATCAATAGAAATATTTTTACAAACATTGTAAGCGTCCTTAATAAACTCTTTTTCTTTTGGCGTATTATAAAATTCTATTCCTTCTTTAAATACATTTGCTAACTCAGGGTCATTTTGTTCTAAAGAATTTATAACGCTTTTAGTACTCCAAATAAAAATACCGGAGTTCCATAAAAAGTCACCATTATCCATAAAAAACTTCGCCATGTCGTAATCTGGTTTTTCAGTAAACGTTTTTACTTTATACATGCGTTTGTCTTTTTCAACAATTGGAGAATCAATAAATTGAATGTAACCATAACCAGTATCTGGCCGAGATGGTTTGATGCCTAATGTAATTAAACAATCTTCGCGTTTTGCTTTAGCGAAGCATGATTTGATTGCTTTTACAAAAACATCTTCCTTGGTAATTAAATGATCAGAAGGCGCAACCACCGTAATTGCTTTTGGATTTAACTTATGAATTTTATAGGAAGCATAAGCTACACAAGGAGCTGTGTTTTTTCGCGAAGGTTCAGTTAAAATATTTTCTTTAGGAAGTTCAGGTAATTGTTGGCCTACTAATTGCTCGTAGCTTTCATTGGTTACAACGTATATATTTGTTGCTGGACAAAGTTCTTTAAATCGATCAAACGTTTGCTGCAGAAGCGTTCGGCCAGTTCCCAAAACATCTAAAAATTGCTTTGGGTGCGCTGTAGTGCTCATCGGCCAAAAACGAGTACCAACACCACCTGCCATTATAATACAATATTGATTTTTCATGTTAAGCTTCTAAATGTTTTTTATAGATGTTATTTGAGTGTTCAATTGTAAACTTATTTAAAAGTGTTAAATGAAAACTGCTAGTTAATAACTACTAAAGGACTAATTTAAACAAAATTATTAAATATCGTTAGAATATACTTTTAAGAAAAAACACTAATAAGAAACTCTAAATTAAAAAATAGGAGTTTTTTATATCATTTACTATTTTTACATTTTAATCTCTCAAATTAAATATGTTAATTATTGGTATATGTGGCGGAACAGGTTCAGGTAAAACTACAGTTGTAAATAAAATACTGGATATCCTCCCTGCAGATCATGTTGCTATATTATCTCAAGATTCTTATTACAAGGACAATTCAACTATCTCAATTGAAGAGCTGAAATTTATAAATTTTGATCATCCGGATTCAATTGAGTTTGATTTACTTTACGACCACATAAACGAATTAAAAAATGGTAACAGTATTGAAAAACCTATTTATTCTTATATTACTTGTACTCGTTCTTTTGAAACTATTCATATACCAAGTAAGGATGTTATTATTATAGAAGGAATATTATTGTTTTCGGATGAACGCATTAGAAATATTTGTAACGTTAAAGTTTTTGTTGATGCGCCGGCTGATGAACGTTTATTGCGCGTAATAAATCGCGACATATTAGAAAGAGGACGAGATATTGAGCAAACGCTAACAAGATACATTGGAACCGTAAAACCAATGCATGAACAATTTATTGAACCTACAAAACGTTTTGCTGACATTATTGTTCCCTTAGGTGGTGAAAATACAGTTGCTATAAATATATTAGCATCAACTATTCGTCAAAAATTAGGTATAAATAAAGACCAGGATATTAATTCCATTTTCCATTAAATTAAAAAAACGTTCGTTAACAATTTGTAACGAACGTTTTTTAAAATTAAGTAGTAATCATC
>JBIKOX010000023.1:0-23337 GCA_044357775.1 Bacteroidia bacterium
AACAGGTTTGGTTAGGGGTTGGGTATAGGCATAATGATGCTATAGCAGCGCTAGTTGGATTTATGTATAAAAATTATTTGATGATAGGTTATTCGTACGATTTTACAACATCTAATCTTAAAAAATACTCTTCCGGAACTCACGAATTAATGCTTGGGCTGCGTTTTTCAAAACAGCAATCAAAAAGTTGGGCTGATGATGTTGAGACCAAATAAAACTAAAAAAACTCAATCAATTTATCTTATTTTTGCATCTATTTTTTAAGCCATGAAATTTCATAAAGAAGGATATCCTACCTTATTAGTCACAATTTTATTTAGTACAATATTAATTAGTATTGCTAAATTAGCATTCCCTGAATTCGCAATAGCACATTGGTTCGCCTACGTATTATCTGGATTTTTATTAATTGTGGTAGTTCAGTTTTTCAGACATCCTACGAGAGTTCACACCATCAATACAAATGCAATTGTAGCTCCTGCAGATGGTGAAGTTGTTGTAATAGAAGAAACAGAAGAAGGAGAATATTTTAAAGATAAGCGCATTCAGGTATCTATTTTTATGTCGCCAATAAATGTGCACGTAAATCGTTTTCCAATAGGCGGTGAAGTAACATATGCAAAATATCATGCCGGAAAGTTTTTAGTAGCTTCTTTACCAAAAGCAAGTACTGAAAACGAGCGGACAACTATTGTTGTAAAGCACGCTGGCAACAATAAATCTGTTTTATTTAGGCAAGTGGCCGGAGCGTTAGCCCGTCGTATTGTGATGTATTGTAAAGAAGGTGATCAAGCAAAGCAGTGCAGCGAAATGGGGTTTATTAAATTTGGTTCTCGTGTAGATTTATATTTACCTTTGGATGTTAAATTGAATGTGAAAATTGGCGATGTTGTAAAAGGATCTCAAACTGTTATCGCAGAATTTTAAACGTTTTTAGTAGAAAGTAATTTCCAATAAGTAAAGCAGAGGATAAACAAAAAAACAATTATTCCTTATTCTTGTTTGTTTTAAAAAAAGTAAATGAAGTGGTGCAAATAGCAAGACTCAAAAGAGCCACACTAATCAAGGTTGACTTATTATTCATAATAATGGCTTTAAAGAATTATACAAATCAAATTTTTAAATTTGATTTGTATAATCAAAATTATAAACTATTTTTTCCCAATCTTGTAACCAATTTGAGTTCTTTGTTTTACCTTTTCTTTCTTATCCAGTAATTCATCAAAGTATTGAAAAACTACTTCAATGTTTTTAGTGTTGTTATCTGTTTTCTTTCGCAGTTCTTCAATAAGAAGTCTTAACTCTGTGTTATCCGCCAGAGATTGTCTAATTTGTGTAAACACACGCATAATTTGTATATTAACTTGTATGGCTTTTGGGCTGTTTAAAACAGAGGAAAGCATTAACACGCCGTGTTCGGTAAAACAAAATGGTTTATGTCTTAAACCCATTTTATCAGAATTGGAGGTCGCAATTTGCGACCTCCAATTATTAAACTCTAAATCACTTAGCTCAAACATAAAATCATCAGGAAAACGCTCAATATTTCGTTTTACCTGTTCTTTTAATCGCTTGGTTTCAACGCCATATAATTGTGCTAAATCACGATCCAGCATTACTTTTTGTCCGTGTATCATGTAAATTTTGTTTAGTAAAACCTCATTAGGCAAGGTTGTTAAATTAGCTTTCTCCATAAAATAAATACTTTCTGAAAACAAAAGTAAATTATTTTATAGCAGCTGATGGCTATAAATTGTAGCAAAACAAATTGAGGTCGCAATTTGCGACCTCAATTTTTATTTCTATGTATAATCTTTAAGGTGCCAATTTGGTACCTTAAAGATTTTACCCCTTCACAAACCTTATTTTCTTAGTTGAATTTAAATAAGATAATTCTATAAAATAAACACCGCTTTTTAATGATTCAATATTAATGGTGTTGCTTTTATTGCCTGATAAACAAAGGTTTCCAAGCACATCATAAATTTTATAAGAAGCGTTAGTATTAGTCTGTAATACGTTTTGCGCAGGATTTGGGTATAATACAATGTTGTGTTGAGAAGATAATTGATTTAAGCCAGTTGTTCCACAAGGATTATATTTTCCAATGTTCCAAGTCATTAAACTGTCATTCACCACATCGTGCGCTATTTGTTGCAGGAAACTTACGTTAATGGAAGAAACACCGGCCGTATAAGTATTACTCAACACACTTTTATGAAACAAAGTTTCGTAAAATACGCAAGCGGTTAAATAAGAACCTTCTAATGCAGGATGACTTTGATCGGAACTATATAACTCTAAACTTGGATTTTGTACAATGGATTTTCTCCAAGCTTCTCCTGCGGGAGCCATTATGGATTGAGTTGTATCAGCAAATAATTTATAAGAAGCTCTTAATCTGTTTTGCATACCTGTGTAAGTACAAATTGGTGGATATGCTGCACAGTTTGATGCGTCGCCATTCTTTCTTCCCCACGTTTCAAAAAACACAGTTTCTGCACATAAATTATTATGATTAATAATGCTATCTAATTTAATAGCATAAGGTAATGTTTGTGCGGCTACTTGTCCCGGAGAAAAAGAAGGCTCTTGGCTTTGTGCTTGCAAAATAACACAATCCCAGGCTTGAGTATTTATTTTTGCAAGACTGGTTGCATTATTAAAATGATTATTAAACGTATGCCCGCCCGGGCAATTGCTATCAAAAAGCAACGTATCACCATTTGCTAAAGCAATGTCTTTTATAAGTTGTGGCAAATTATTAACGTATGTATAACTATTTCCTAAAAACAATACTTTGAGTGTTTTATGATTTTGAGCATTTAGCCCATTCAACATAATGATTAAAAAAAAGACAGAGGTAAAAAGTAATTTCATAAATTAAAGATACAAATAAAGAAGTTTAATTTTCTAAATTTGGAGACATTATTTTATATTGAAACAGAAATAATATGATAGTCTATAAATTAAAATGCTACAAAACGTAGCTATGTTCAGCTACAAAATAAAGTACATTTGTTTAATTATTTTATAGAAAGCATATGACAAAAGAAACAGCCATCAAATTATTTGAGCAAAAACAAGTTCGCTCTCTTTGGGATGCCGAAAAAGAGAAATGGTTTTTCTCTATTATTGACGTTTTAGAAGTTTTAATTGACAATAATCGTCCAAGGAAGTATTGGAGTGATTTAAAAACCAAGTTAAAAGAAGAGGGAAGTGAACTGTCCGAAAATATCGGACAGTTGAAAATGATTGCCGATGATGGAAAGCTGAGATTAACAGATGTAGCTGATACCGAACAATTATTCCGTTTAATACAATCTGTTCCTTCCAAAAAAGCAGAACCTTTTAAATTATGGTTAGCACAAGTTGGTAAAGAACGATTAGATGAAATTGAAGATCCCGAAATAGGCATTGACCGGTTAATGGAAACCTATTTAAAAAAAGGATATAGTAAAGAGTGGATTAACCAACGTTTAAAAAGCATTGAAGTTAGAAAAGATTTAACGGATGAGTGGCAAGAGCGAGGTGTAAAAAAAGGACAAGAATTTGCCATCTTAACCGACGAAATTACTAAAGCTTGGAGTGGCCTATCAGTAAAAGAATACAAACAACATAAGGATCTAAAAAAAGAAAACCTGCGCGATAACATGACTAATTTGGAGTTAGTATTAAATATGTTAGCCGAAGCAACCACAACAGAAATTAGTAAAGAGAAAAAACCAAAAGGTTTTAAAGAAAGTAAAGTTATTGCTAAACAAGGTGGCACAATTGCCGGCAATGCAAGAAAACAAATCGAAGAAAAAACGGGTAAAGAAATAGTTTCAAAAACAACAGCAAAAAAATTAATTGCTACTAAAAAAAAGAATAAATAAATTATCTTTGTAGCTAAATGTGGTGGAACGGTAAGTTTTGGGGAGAATTAAAACAAAAGCAAGCAAACCTTCATACAAATGTATTTATTTCGGGTTTGCGAGGGAGTTCTTTTGCCTTTTTGGTAAATGATTTATTTCAAAATACCTCTTCCAATTTTTTTATTGTTTGTAACGACAAGGAAAAAGCGGCTTATATCTTAAATGATTTACAAGCACTACTTCCCGAAAAACACATTCATTATTTTCCTGAAAGTTATAAAGTTCCGTATAAAGAAGAAAAAACAAGTAATGCGTCTGTACAAGAAAGGGCAGAAACTTTAAGTCAGTTAAGCAAAGATAATTATTCGGGCATTGTAGTTACTTATGCAGCAGCGTTAGCCGAAAAGGTTGCCTCAAAAACAAGCTTAAGTAAAAACACGCTTATTATAAAAAAAGGAGAAAAACTAAGTATTGATTTCATTCAGGAATTTTTATTGAGTTACGATTTTGAGTTATGTGATTTTGTAGCGGAGCCTGGTCAATATGCTATTCGTGGTGGTATTGTGGATGTGTTTTCGTTTGCACATGAATTACCATACCGTATTGAGTTGTTTGGTAATGATGTAGATGCCATTAAAACATTTGATCCGGCTACACAATTATCTAATCATAATTATGATTTTGTAACTATTATTCCCGATATACAATCCAATCAGGTAATTGAAATTCGTAAATCTATTTTTGATTATATTTCAGAAGAAACTGTATTATGTTTTGATGATGTGTTGTTTTCAAAAGACACGATCGACAAGCTTTTCGAGAAAACAGAAAAAGCATTTTCTTTATTATCAAGCACGATAGAACATTTGCCACCACATGAATTATATGTTCAGGGCGAAGATTTTTTATCACTCATTAAACCATTTACAATTATTGAATATGGCTTAAATAAACATATTGCTTCGCAAGAAATTTTATTTAATCAAAGTGCCCAACCTCAGTTTAAGAAAAACTTTGATATGTTGATTAATGATTTGAAAGCGAATAAAGCAAAGGGATATAAAAATTATTTAACAACCGATAATACAAAACAAGCCGAACGATTACACACCATATTTAATGACCTGCTATCTAAAGAACATCGCACAGCCGATAGTTTGATTGAACATGTTAATATTAACATTCATGAAGGTTTTATTGATCATGATTTAAAAATTGCTTGTTATACCGATCATCAAATTTTTGAACGTTACCATCGTTTTCATTTAAAAGAAACGCGTTACAAAACAGCAGAATCATTAACCTTAAAAGAAATTTTATCACTTAATCCCGGTGATTTTGTAACTCACATCGATCATGGTATTGGTCGTTTTGGAGGTTTAGTAAAAATTAATGCTAACGGTAAATTACAAGAGGCTGTTAAGTTAGTTTATAAAGACAACGACTTTTTGTATGTGAGCATTCATAGTTTACACCGAATTAGTAAGTATACCGGTAAAGAAGGCAATGTGCCTCGTATTGATAAAATTGGTTCAACAACCTGGAGCACTTTAAAACAAAAAACGAAGAAAAACGTTAAGGAGGTTGCTTATGATTTAATAAAATTATATGCAAAGCGTAAAGCGCAACCTGGCCATCGTTTTCCTTTAGATAATTATTTACAACATGAGTTGGAGGCGTCATTTATTTATGAAGATACACCTGATCAAATAAAAGTAACCGCCGATGTAAAGCGCGACATGGAACGCCCGCATCCTATGGATAGGTTAGTGTGTGGCGATGTAGGTTTTGGTAAAACAGAGATTGCTATTCGTGCGGCATTTAAAGCAGTATGCGATAGCAAGCAAGTAGCTATTTTAGTTCCAACAACAATATTGGCGTATCAGCATTATAAAACCTTTAAGGAGCGAATGAAAGATTTGCCTTGTAATATTAGTTACATCAATCGCTTTAGAAGTGCTAAAGAAGTAAAGGAAATTATCGTAAATACCACCGAGGGTAAAATTGATATTTTAATTGGTACACATAAAATAGTTGGGAAAGATGTTAAGTTTAAAGATTTAGGTTTACTTATTATTGATGAAGAACAAAAATTTGGAGTAGGAATAAAAGATAAATTAAAAACGTTTAAAACCACAGTTGATACATTAACACTAACAGCAACACCAATCCCCAGAACGTTACAATTTAGTTTAATGGGCGCTCGTGATTTATCAGTCATATCAACACCTCCCGCTAATCGTTATCCAGTGCAAACCGAATTAATTTCGTTTAGCGAAGAAGCTATCAGAGATGCTATTTCATATGAATTAAGTCGTGGTGGACAAGTATATTTTGTGCACAACAAAGTACAAAATATTCAAGATGTTGCTGGAATTATTCAGCGTTTAGTGCCAAACGCGAGAGTAGCAGTGGGGCATGGGCAAATGGAGGGCGATAAATTAGAAGATGTAATGTTCAGTTTTATTGAAGGAGAGTTTGATGTTTTAGTTGCCACTACAATTATCGAATCTGGATTAGATATTAGTAATGCCAATACAATCATTATTAATGATTCTCAAAACTTTGGATTAAGTGATTTACATCAAATGCGCGGTAGAGTAGGGCGTAGCAATAAAAAAGCATTCTGTTATTTATTAACGCCGCCCTTTTTTAGTTTAACCACAGAAGCCAGAAAACGATTAACGGCGATTGTTGAGTTTAGCGATTTAGGAAGTGGGTTTCAAATTGCTATGCGCGATTTAGATATTCGTGGAGCCGGTAATTTGTTAGGTGGAGAGCAAAGTGGTTTTATAAATGACATGGGTTTTGATACTTATATGAAAATTTTAAATGAAGCCATTGAAGAATTAAAACAAGAAGATTGGTATAAAGATGTGGTTGATGAAGGAGAAGGCGCAAGCGCTGATAAATCTGTTTTTTCTCGGCAGTTTGTTAAGGATACGGTAGTTGATACTGATTTACAATTATTAATACCTGATACATTTGTGAGTAATTTAACCGAGCGTTTATTATTATATAGAGAGTTAGATAATTTTACAAAAACAGAAGAACTACTTACGTTTGAAAACAATTTAAGAGATCGTTTTGGGCCTTTACCAATTGAAGTATCAGAATTAATTAATGTAGTTCGTATGCGTTGGGCTGCCATGAAATTGGGCTTCGAAAAAATTACATTAAAAAACAATAAAATGCTAGCGTACTTTCTAAGTAAGCAAGATAGTGACTATTATAATTCACCCATGTTTAAAGCGGTTCTTTCTTATGCGCAAAAAACACCTAAACAAACTAATTTAAAGGAGCAAAACAATAAATTATGGCTCACTATCGAAAACATTAAAAGCGTAGACGAAGCTATTATTGTATTCGAAAAAATTACGGGCTTAATTACAAATGAATCACCTTCAAAATAGTAAAAAACGCGAATTGTTTGAAGGGTATGTTAAGTAAATAGTAAAGTTAAATAAGGCTTTATTATGATTCAGGCTCCTTTCTAAAATATATGAATTTAATTCATAGCCTTTTTTATAAATATAGTGCCTTTTATCGCAAACAAGATAGAAAATTGATTGTTAGTATATTGTTTTACATTCATATTTTTATAAATTTGCTCACCTTTAAAAAATACACAAATGAAAATATTAGTTCCTATTAGTAATGTTCCTGATACAACTACTAAAATAGCGTTTGCCAATGGCGATACAGAGTTTAATACTGCCGGCGTGCAATTTATAATAAACCCTTACGATGAGTGGTATGCGTTAGTGCGTGCATTAGAATTAAAAGAAGCTGGTAAAGCTGAAAAAGTTACGGTCATCCATGTTGGCTTATCAGAAAGTGATGCTACAATTCGTAAAGCGTTTGCTTTAGGGGCTGATGATGGAGTGCGCATTGATGCTGAAGGACCAGATGCTTATTTTGTTGCAGAACAAATTGCTAAGTATGCGCAGGAAAATGGGTATGAATTAATAATGGCAGGTAAAGAGACAATTAGTTACAACGGTTCTTCTGTTGGCGCAATGATTGCGGGCTTTATGGATTTGCCATTAATTTCTTTAGCTACCAAATTCGAATTAGAAGGAAGCAAAGCAACAGTTGAACATGATGTAGATGGCGGAACTCAAGTTGTTGAATGCGAGTTGCCTTTAGTGATTTCTTGTTCAAAAGGAATGGCGGAGCAGCGCATCCCAAATATGAAAGGTATAATGAGCGCAAGAACTAAACCATTAACAGTTATCCCTGCAAGTGGCTCGGATAAGCTAACAAATATAAAATCTTACACACTGTCTGCAGGCAGAACAACATGTAAAATGTTTGATGAAGATCATATAGATGAGTTGGTAAATTTATTGCACACCGAAGCAAAAGTTATTTAATTAAATTATTGGTTCTAAAAATTCAAAAAATTCTGAAATAATGATATTAGTATATACAGAAATAAACAAAGGAAAAGTAAAAAAAGCATCGTTAGAAGCTGTAAATTATGCCTCAAAAATTGCAGAACTAACCGGAGCTAGTGTTAGTGCAATTGCAATTAATGCCGATGCTGCTCAATTAGAAGAAATTGGAAAAGCAGGTGCAAAAAAAATCTTATCGGTAAAAAACGAAAAGCTTTCAACATTAGATAGTATGTTGGTTTCATTTGCTGTTGAACAGGCAGTTAAAGCCGAAGGGGCAAAAACAATCATCTTCTCGTTTGACATTACCGGAAAAGCGGTAGCGCCACGTTTATCTGCTCGTTTAAAAGCCGGTTTAGTTGCAGGCGCAGTAGACGTTCCAACCATTAACGGAACAAGTTTAGAAGTAAAGAAAAATGTATTCTCTGGAAAAGCAACCGCAATTTATTCAATAAATAGTGATGTTAAAATTATTTCATTATTACCAAATTCTTTCCCAATAAAATTGGGAGAAAATTCTTCTACAGTTGTTGATTTTGCGGTTGATTTAAATAACGTAAATTCTAAAATAATCATTAAGGAAAAAAAATCAACCGATGTTGCGGGCATGGTTCCATTGCCAGAAGCTGAATTAGTTGTTTCGGCAGGACGTGGATTAAAAGGTCCTGAAAATTGGGGTATGATTGAAGAATTGGCTAAAACGTTAAATGCAACTACGGCATGTTCTCGCCCTGTAGCAGATATGCATTGGAGGCCTCATCATGAACATGTTGGACAAACAGGAGTAGCAATTCGTCCAAATTTATATATTGCTGTTGGTATATCTGGTGCCATTCAGCATTTGGCTGGAGTTAATGGAAGTAAAACAATTGTTGTAGTTAATACAGACAAAGAAGCTCCGTTTTTTAAATCTGCTGATTATGGTATTGTTGGCGACGCATTTACTATTGTCCCTAAATTAATTGACGCGGTAAAAAAGTTTAAAGCTAATCAAAACTAATTCAATCTTTTTTTGTATTTTAGAGTTCATAAAAATGGAAATGAATAAAGTTAGGTTAGAAATTGTTGGTTTATCCTATAGTCAAACCCAAAGTGGTGCGTACGCGCTTGTTTTAGGGGAAAGTGAAGGCACTCGCAGATTGCCAATAATTATTGGAGGATTTGAAGCGCAGGCTATTGCTATTGAGTTAGAAAAAATGACACCTAGCCGTCCGTTAACTCACGACTTATTTAAAACTTTTTTTGAAACCTTTGAAATAGAAATTACTGAAGTTTTAATTTATAAATTAGTAGAGGGAATTTTTTATGCAAAATTAATATGTACAGATGGCACAAAGGAAGTTGAAATTGATGCCCGTACAAGTGACGCTATTGCATTAGCCGTAAGGTTTAATTGCCCGATTTACGCTTTTGAATTTATTTTAAAATCGGCAGGCGTAGTACTTGACGATTTAATGTCAAAAACCGAAACACCATTATCATTATCTGAGGAAGAGGTTGAAAGCCCTAATGCTCAAACTGGTTATAAAGCAAAATCAACGGAAGAACTTAAGAACTTATTGAATTCAGCTATTGTTGATGAACAATACGAGTTGGCGTCTAAAATTAGAGATGAATTAAATAACCGTAAGGTTTCTTAATAACTGTAATTTAATTTATTTTTTCGGTGTAATTTAAGGGTTATGCTTCTGAATTACAATCCCGGGTAAAAAGCACCTTCAAAATGTTCAACCTTTAGTGCATTATGGTTTTTTGTAATTGCAATAATATCAAATCGAGTTTCCCAATTTATGTTATTTTCTTTAATATAAAAATCAGCAGCTTTTATAAGTTTTTTTTGTTTTGCGCGTGTTACAAATTCTTCAGGATTACCAAAAAAATCACTTGATCGTAGCTTCACTTCAACTATTACTAAAGTGCTGTTAATAGAGGCAATAATATCTATTTCTAGATGTTTATATCTCCAGTTTTTTGCTAAAATTAAAAAGCCCTTTTTTACTAAATAAGTACTTGCAATTTCTTCCCCTTCATTTCCTAGTTCAATATTATTTGGCATAATTTTTATATGTTAGTTATTTATATTATTTTAGTAGTGTTAAATTTAAAAAACAAATTAAATGAATAAAATTAAATTATTAGCAGCAAGTCTTACATTATCAGCGCTTGCAATTGCTCAATCGTTCGAAGGTAGCATCGAATTTAAAATGGAAACATCAAAAGATACTACAACTAATATTTATTATGTTAAAGGTCCAAATGTAAAATTGGACCAAATTGGCAAGAAATCTGGTAAAGTAGAAGGAAGTTTTGTTTTTAATACACAAACAAACGAAATAAAATTTGTCAACCCAGTTCGTAAGGTATGGGGCGAGCACAAGAGCGCTGTTGCTCCTGTAATTAAAGGAACGTGTGTTTCTACAAAAGGTACTGCTACCAAAGTTATTCAAGGACAAAAATGCGTTGATTATACCGTAAAAAACACTGAAGAAAACACACAAATTACTTATTGGATTTCTTCTGGTAAATATGATTTCTTTGCTCCGTTGGTAAAAGCATGGAATAGGAAGGACAAGCAAAGTATTTACTTTAACCAAATTAAAGATTTACCAAAAGGATCAATGCCTTTGCTATCTGAAGAAACATCAATTTCTGATAAAGTTTTAATTAGTAAGTTAGAAGTTTCAAAAATGAATAAATCTGCAATTGATGCTTCTAAACTTGCAGTACCTGCGGATTATAAAAAGTTTGAACAGAAATAATAGTCACCATATCAATTAATAAAGCCATCCATTTTTGCAATGGGTGGCTTTTTCATTTATAAACTGAAACTGAAAAATTTCTTATTTTTTCGTTAAATCTTGCAGACTATTTCAACAGGTAGCTATTGAAATCATTCACACAAAAAATAGACGTAAATATTTGATGATTTCCCTAAAAATAGTTAATCTTACCATCAATAATAAATCAATATATATGAATACAGTTTCATCACCTTTAGATTATTTACCAATTGTATTAATGTTTATTGTAGCATTGGGATTTGTTGTTACCACTATGGTTTCATCTCATTGGTTAGGACCAAAACGCAAAACAAAAATTAAGTTAGAATCATTTGAGTGCGGTGTCGAAGCAGAAGGAAATGCGCGTTTACCATTTGCAATTAAGTACTTCTTAGTGGCTATTTTATTTGTGCTTTTCGACATAGAGGTAATTTTTATGTATCCTTGGGCAGTAAACTTTAAAGAATTAGGAATGTTAGGAGTAATAGAAGTATTCACTTTCATCATATTATTATTAGTTGGATTTTATTATATGCTTTCTAAAAAAGCATTAAAGTGGGAAGAATAATAACAATTTTAAGTAATTAGTTTTAAGTGATTAATACTAAAAAATAAATAATTTGAAAAAGTGTAGTTTACTAATAACTAAACCCTAAAAATTACAAACTATATTAAAGATGGCAAAAGAAATTATAAAACGCACAAAACTTGAAATCGCTAAAAGTCCTGAAGGACTTGAAGGTCCTGGTTTTTTTGCAACAAAATTAGAAGATGCAGTTGGATTAGCCCGTAAAAATTCATTATGGCCTTTACCCTTTGCCACCTCATGTTGTGGTATTGAATTTATGGCTACGATGGCTTCTCATTACGACTTAGGTCGTTTTGGTTCTGAACGTTTGAGTTTTTCTCCTCGTCAGGCGGATATGCTCATGGTAATGGGAACTATTTCAAAAAAAATGGGACCAATTTTACGTCAAGTATACGAGCAAATGGCTGAGCCGCGCTGGGTTTTATCTGTAGGGGCTTGTGCAAGTAGCGGTGGTATTTTTGACACTTACTCTGTATTACAAGGTATTGATAAAATTATTCCTGTTGATGTATATGTGCCAGGCTGCCCGCCACGCCCTGAACAAATCTTAGAAGGTGTCTTAAAAATTCAGGAAATGGTTCAAAATGAATCTTTCAGACGAAGAGAATCAGAGGAGTACAAGAAAATGTTAAACTCATACGGAATAGAATAAATTAAGAAGTTAGAACTTAGATTTTAGAAATGAGAGAAATCTTTAATCTTTAATCTTTAATCTTTAATCAATAAATGGAATTATTAAATAAAGTAAACGAAAAACTAAAAATAAATTTTGCTGATAGTATTGTGTCAGCCGAATTGCTTTACGATTATCCTGTGTTTACAATTAAAGCAGATGTTATTAATGATGTTTTAAAATCTTTAAAAGAAGATGAAGAATTAAATTTTCATTTTTTAACTGATTTGTGCGGTATGCAAACTCCTGACGAAAAACAGTTAGGTGTGATTTATCATTTACATAACATGCCAAAAAATTATCGCATACGATTAAAAACATTTGTGGATATAAACAAACCTGAAGTGGCTACAGCAACAAATTTATGGCCTGCAGCAAATTGGATGGAGCGCGAAACCTATGATTTTTTTGGCGTGAAATTTAAAGGTCATCCAAATTTAAAACGAATATTAAATATGGATGAAATGGATATTTTCCCTTTAAGAAAAGAATACCCTCTAGAAGACCAATCTAGAACTGATAAAAAAGATGATATGTTTGGACGATAATTAAAACAGTGCTTAGTGTTAAGTTATTAGTTTTTAATAGAACATTTATTAAAAACTAAACACTAAAAAATCAAAACTAAATTTGAAATGAGTAAAAAAGAAACAACAAATTCCGTTAATCAGGAAGTTATCGAAGAGAAAGAATATTCTACTCTTAACTTGGGGCCTACGCATCCTGCTACACATGGTATTTTCCAAAATGTATTAAAAATGGATGGTGAAATTATTCATTCTGCCGTTCCTACTATTGGATATATTCACCGTGCTTTCGAAAAATTAGCAGAGCGTCGTCCTTATGCACAAATTACACCTATTACTGATCGTTTAAACTATTGTTCATCACCAATCAATAACATGGGTTGGTACATGACGGTAGAAAAATTATTAGGTGCAAAAATCCCTAAGCGTGCAGAATATCATCGTGTTATTATCATGGAGTTATCTCGAATAGCCGATCATATTATTTGTAACTCTGTTATTGGTGTTGATACTGGCGCAATGACAGGCTTCTTATACATCTTTCAATGGAGAGAAAAAATTTATGAAATTTTTGAAGAAATTTGCGGAGCTCGTTTAACTACAAACATTGGTCGTATTGGAGGTTTTGATCAGGAGTGGAGTAAAAAAACGTGGGATTTAATAGATACCTTTTTAAAAGAATACCCTAAAGGTTTGCAAGAGTTTGCAAATTTATTAGAGCGCAATAAAATTTTTATGGATCGTACCATCAACTGCGGACCAATTTCTGCAGAGATGGCATTGAGTTATAGTTTTGTTGGTCCAAATTTACGTGCAGCTGGTATTGATTATGATGTTCGTGTCATGAATCCATATTCTTCTTACGAAGATTTTACATTTACTGTTCCTGTTGGTACACAAGGCGATACTTACGATCGTTTTATGGTTCGTCAACACGAAATGTGGCAATCATTAAGTATCATTGAGCAAGCCATTAAAAAAATGCCAGAAGGTGCAATGCACTCTGATTTACCTGATTTCTTTTTACCGCCAAAAGAGCAAGTTTACAATAATATGGAAGCGTTAATTTATCACTTTAAAATTGTGATGGGTGAAACAGATATTCCTAAAGGAGAAGTTTATCATTGCGTTGAAGGTGGTAACGGTGAATTAGGATTTTACTTAATTAGTGATGGTGGTAGAACGCCATTCCGTTTACATTTCCGTAGACCATGTTTTATTTATTATCAGGCATATCCCGAAATGGTAAAAGGAATCATGTTAAGTGATGCAATCTTAACAATGAGTAGTATGAATGTAATTGCAGGAGAATTAGATGCTTAAAGCAGTTTTTAATTATTAATGTTAAGTTTTAATAACAAGAAAAATATAAAGAATATAGTAGCGAGTTAGTAAATTAATAACTAAAAACTCAACACTAAAAACTAAAAAAAATGAGTTCACAAGTTCACGGAGCACAAAAATTCGATATCGTTAAACGTGCTGAAACAGTTTTCAGCGAAGAAGCAATGAAAAGTGTGCAAACAATTATTTCACATTATCCTGAAGCAAAAATTAAATCTGCTTTATTGCCAGTTTTGCATATTGCGCAAGCTGAATTTGGTGGTTGGTTAAGCCCCGAAACAATGGATTACGTTGCATCTGTTTTAAAAATCAGACCAGTAGAGGTTTTTGAAGTGGCTTCATTTTATACAATGTATAATTTAAAACCTGTTGGTAAATGTGTGTTAGAGGTTTGTCAAACAAGTTCTTGTTGGTTAAACGGAGCTGAAGACATTGTAAAATACATTGAGAAAAAATTAAACATCAAAGTCGGTGAAACTACAAAAGACGGAATGTTTTCATTAAAAGTAGCAGAGTGTTTAGGTTCTTGTGGAACAGCACCAATGCTGCAATGTGGAGCAAGCTACCACGAAAATTTAACATACGAAAAAGTAGATACTCTTTTAGAGAACTACAGAGCAGATGATAAATTAAAAAGTTATACAGATTTAGATTATAAAAATACACTTTAATATTTTGTCACTTCGAGCGTAGTCGAGAAGAAAAAATAAGAATTGAAATGGGAAGAAAATTATTAATACATAACGATCACATACCTAACATTCATACGTTAGAGGTGTATCGTGCGCATGGCGGTTATGCTTCTGTTGAGAAAGCATTAAAAACAATGCAACCCGATCAGGTAACTGACGAAGTAAAAAAATCAGGCTTACGTGGTCGTGGTGGAGCGGGTTTCCCTACAGGAATGAAATGGAGCTTTTTAGCAAAACCTGAAGGCGTTGAACGTTACTTAGTTTGTAATGCTGATGAATCTGAACCAGGAACATTTAAAGACCGTTACTTGATGGAAAAAATCCCTCATGCTTTAATTGAAGGAATGATTACTTCTTCGTTTGCATTAGGCGCAAAAACATCTTATATCTATATCCGTGGCGAATATTTTTATGTAGCTCGTATTGTAGAAGCGGCTATTGCTGAAGCCTATGCTGCAGGATGGTTAGGAAAAAATATTTTAGGAACTGATTTTTCGCATGATTGCCACGTACAAGTTGGTGGCGGTGCATATATCTGTGGAGAAGAAACCGCATTACTCGAATCGTTAGAAGGTAAGCGCGGTAACCCGCGTATTAAACCACCATTTCCTGCCGTAGCTGGTTTATGGGGTTGCCCAACGGTTGTTAATAACGTTGAGACTATTGCCGCTGTTGTTCCTATTGTAAACATGGGTGGAGAAGATTATGCAAAAATTGGTATTGGAAAATCTACTGGCACAAAATTAATTTCAGCATCTGGACATATTAATAAACCAGGAGTTTATGAAATTGAATTAGGAATTACCGTTGAAGATTTTATTTATAGCGATGAATATTGCGGAGGTATCCGTAATGGAAAAAAATTAAAAGCCGTTGTTGCAGGAGGTTCATCAGTGCCAATTTTACCAGCAGCGTTAGCTTTAACAACAGCTAAAGGTGAACCTCGTTTAATGACTTACGAAAGTTTAGCTGATGGTGGTTTCTTAACAGGAACCATGTTAGGTTCGGGTGGTTTTATTGCTATGGACGAAGACACCAGTATCGTTAAAAATTTATTTACTTTTTCCCGTTTTTATCATCATGAGTCTTGCGGACAATGTTCGCCTTGCCGTGAAGGAACAGGTTGGATGGAAAAAATATTGAAGAAATTTTTAAACGGAACAGCTAATGAAAGTGATGTTGATTTATTATGGGATATTCAAAGTAAAATTGAAGGAAAAACAATTTGTCCGTTAGGCGAAGCAGCCGCATGGCCAGTAGCAGCAGCCATTCGCCACTTCAAACATGAATTCATTGAAATTGCACAAAAGAAAAAATTTGTAGATATTTCTCATTACGATAGATTAAATAAAATTAGAGCTTAATGAAAGTAACGATAGATGGAATAGAAATTGACGTACCAAAAGGCACCACAATTCTTCAAGCAGCACGTATGATAGGCGCTGAGGTTGCTCCGCCAACCATGTGCTATTATTCTTCACTAAAAACCAGTGGTGGTTATTGCCGTACTTGTATTGTAAAAGTAACCCAGGGCAGTGCTGCAAATCCTACTCCAATGCCAAAACCTGTGGCTAGTTGCCGCACAGAAGTAATGGATGGAATGGTTGTTGAAAATACAATTAATGCAGATGTTTTAGAAGCGCGTAAAGGTGTGGTTGAATTTTTATTAATGAACCATCCTTTAGATTGCCCTGTTTGTGATCAAGCTGGTGAATGTCATTTACAGGATTTAGGTTACGAGCACGGAGCTGCAACTACGCGTTATGAATTTCCTAGAAGAGAGTTTGAGAAAATTGATATTGGTAAATATATTCAGTTACATATGACACGTTGTATCATGTGTTTCCGTTGTGTGAAAGTTGCTGAGCAATTAACAGACAATCGTGTACATGGTGTTATGCACCGTGGAGATGCTGCAGAGATTTCTACATACATTGAAAATGTTATTGAAAATGAAATGTCGGGCAACGTTATTGATGTTTGTCCAGTTGGTGCATTAACTGATAAAACGTTCCGATTTAAATCTCGTGTTTGGTTTACTAAACCAGTTGATGCAAATTGCGATTGCAAAAAATGTTCTGGTAAAGTTCGTTTATGGATGAAAGGCGAAGAAGTTTTACGCGTTACTGCTCGTAAAGATCAGTGGGGTGAAGCAGAAGAATTTATTTGTAACACGTGTCGTTTTGAAAGAAAAAATACTTCAGATTGGAAAATTGAAGGACCATCTCCTATTCATAAAAGCAGTGTAATTTCTCAAAATCATTATGAGAATTTAAATGAATTGAAAGTAAAAATAATGAAACAACAAAAAGCACTTGGTTTTATGCCGATTGATAAAAGACCATAATAGCCCCATTTTTAGTATGTCACTTCGAGCGGAGTCGAGAAGCGAAATGCTAGAGTAAAGAAATTGAAATAAAAATTAAAAAAATAATTAACTAATTGGCTAATTGCCAAATTATCTAATTAAGAAAATATGATAGCATTTATAATATACAAAGGAATAATGTGTGTAGGAGTATTCGTTCTCTTATTGGCATCGGCAGCATACGCTACGTTATGGGAAAGAAAATTCGCCGCTTTTTTGCAAGACAGAAAAGGACCAAGCAGAGCAGGCTGGGGCGGACTATTACAACCAGTAGCCGATGGTGTTAAAATGTTTATGAAAGAAGAAATTATTCCAAATGTTTCTAACCGTTCATTATTTATTTTAGGTCCTTGCTTGTTTATGATTACAGCAGTCATTACAAGTTCTGTTATCCCGTGGGCAAAACCAGTTATAATTGGCGGACAAGTTTATGAGCTGCAAATTACAGACATTAACATTGGCGTTATTTATTTATTAGGCGTTGCTTCTATTGGCGTTTATGGCATTATGATTGGAGGATGGGCTTCTAATAATAAATTTGCTTTATTAGGCGCAGTTCGTGCATCATCGCAAATGATAAGCTACGAAATTCCAATGGGAATTGCATTGATAGCCTTAATCATTTCTTCGGGTGGTTCATTAAGCTTGAAAGATATTGTTAGCGGGCAAGATGCAGGCTTTGCAAATATTGTTTGGCAACCCTTAGGCTTTTTAATTTTCTTTATTTGTGCTTTGGCGGAAACTAACCGTGCACCATTTGACTTACCTGAGTGTGAAACTGAATTAGTTGGCGGTTACCATACCGAATATTCATCTATGAAGTTAGGTTTATTTTTATTTGCTGAGTATATCAATATGTTTATTTCGTCAGCTGTGTTAGCTACTCTTTATTTTGGAGGATATAATTTTCCGTTTGCTCAGGAGGTTTATGCGGCATTAGGATTAGTAGAAGGATCAGTCATGATTTCATTAATTGGATTTGGCGTTTTATTAGCAAAAATATTTGGGTTCATTTGTTTATTTATGTGGATTCGTTGGACATTGCCTCGCTTCCGTTATGATCAATTAATGAACTTAGGTTGGAAAACTTTATTACCGTTGTCGTTATTTAATTTAGCGTTAACAGTAGTGATTGAATTTTTTAGAGGAAACATAAGATTTTAGTTATTAGTTTTTAATGTTAAGTTGTAAATAAAATTAACCGAGCATTGATAATATAAAGAATATAATAAAAAGAAGTAATAAAATTAGTGAGTGACTTAAAACTAAAAACTCAACACTAAAAACTTATAAAAATGCAGTTAACAAACAGAAAAGTAGTCGTATCAAATAAAGTGCAAACATTTGCAGAAAGAATTTATTTGCCTGCTATTGCAAAAGGGATGATCATTACAGCAAGTCATTTGTTTAAGAAATCACCTACCATTATGTATCCTGAACAAACAAGGCCAATTGCGCCTGTTTATCGTGGTCAACATGTTTTAAAACGTGATGAAAACGGTGCAGAACGTTGTACCTCTTGTGGAATGTGTGCTGTGGCTTGTCCTGCAGAAGCAATTACAATGACCAGCGGAGAGCGTAAAAAAGGCGAAGAGAATTTATATCGCGAAGAAAAATATGCAGCAACTTATGAAATTGATATGTTGCGTTGTATTTTCTGCGGATTATGTGAGGAAGCTTGTCCGAAAGAAGCCATCTTTTTAACAGACAGATTAGTAGACACGCAATTTGAACGTAAAGATTTTATTTATGGAAAAGATAAGTTGGTTGAAAAAATTGACAAGCGTATTGATGTGACTAAACGTCAAACGCAAGCGGTTTTAGATTTCAAAAAAATTCCTGGATTAAAACACAACGAATTATTTGATGCCAAAAAATTAAATAAAGGAAAACACTAATTAAATAATTTTTTAAACATGTATTAATTCGGTTTTTAATTATAGCTGCAAAACTAAAAACTAAAAACTAAAAACTAAAAACTTTAAAATGTTAGGATACACAATCACACAATGGCTTTTTGGAATATTATCATTAATGGCAATTATGTTTGCTTTAATGATGGTTTTTACGCGTAGCCCGGTAAACTCAGCTTTATATTTAATCATGACCTTTTTCTGTATTTCAGGGCACTATCTTTTATTAAATGCTCAATTTTTAGCAATTGTACAAATTGTAGTTTATGCAGGAGCGATTATGGTTTTGTTTTTATACATTATCATGTTAATGAATTTAAATGCCGACGAAGAACCACGTAAGCATGTTGTTACAAGAGCTATTGCTGGCTTAATTGGTGGCATGTTATTATTTGTGATGGTTGGTGCATTAAAAGGAGCCGAGCAATTACAAATAGTTCAAGGAGGCGCTTCTCAAATTGGCTTGGTTAAAAATTTAGGAAAAGTATTATTTACCGAATTTTTATTCCCTTTCGAAATTGCATCTATTTTATTATTAGCGGCTTTAGTTGGAGCGATTATGATTGGGAAACGGGATACTAATATTAACTCAAAAGAAACTAATTAACCAATGTTGAATTTTAAGTGTTTAGTTTTTAATAAAAAATTAGACCGAAATAATTAACTAAAAACTAAGCACTAAAAACTAAAAACTATTTTATTATGTTAAACGGAATTCCTATTAATTTTTACATCATGCTAAGCGCGGTGCTTTTTATCATTGGCGCAGTTGGTGTTATGGCGCGCAGAAATGCAATTATTATTTTTATGTGTATTGAGTTAATGCTTAATGCGGTTAATTTAATGTTGGTTGCTTTTTCAACCTTACATAACGATGCAAACGGACAAGTATTTGTATTCTTTATTATGGCGGTTGCTGCGGCTGAGGTTGCGGTAGGTTTAGCAATTTTATCGATGGTGTATCGTAATTTCAAAAGTATTGATATTGATTTATTAAGCAGATTAAAGAACTAAGTATATGATTAAATTAGTAGCACTCATTCCGTTATTTCCTTTATTAGGGTTTATTATAAACGGTTTTTTTGGCAAAAAAATTAGTAAAAGTTTATCAGGATGGATAGCTAGCTTAGCTGTGTTAGCTTCGTTTATTGTTTCCGTTTTAATATTCATTGATTTAGAAGAACATAAAGAAATGACTTCTCATGTTGTTCCACTATTCTCTTGGATTAATTCTGACACGTTAAAAATCCCTTTTGAGTTTTTAGTGGATCCATTATCGTCTTGGTTTTTACTAATCATAACTGGTATTGGTTTTTTAATTCATATTTATTCAATAGGATATATGCATGATGACGAAGGCTTCTCAAGATTCTTCACCTACTTAAATTTATTTATCTTCTTCATGTTATTATTGGTGTTAGGTAATAACTACTTAATTATGTTTGTTGGTTGGGAAGGAGTTGGTTTATGCTCTTACTTATTAATTGGATTCTGGTTTAAAAACACTGCCTATAATAATGCCGCTAAAAAAGCATTTATTATGAATCGTATTGGCGATTTAGGTTTTTTAATGGGAATCATTTTAATATTTGTAACATTTGGTAGCATTACTTATGGAGAAGTTTTTGCCTCTGCATCTAATGGCAGCGAAGCAACTATTACAGCAATTGCTTTATTATTATTTATTGGTGCCATGGGTAAATCTGCTCAATTACCACTATATACTTGGTTGCCCGATGCAATGGCTGGCCCAACTCCGGTATCTGCTTTAATACACGCGGCTACCATGGTAACGGCAGGCATTTATATGATTGTTCGTTCAAATGTATTTTATTCAATGTCTGAATCTGCATCTGAAATTGTTGCTGTAGTAGGCGTTGCAACAGCTTTATTTGCTGCAACTATTGGCTTGTTTCAAAACGATATTAAAAAAGTATTGGCATACTCAACTGTATCTCAATTAGGATTAATGTTTTTAGGCTTAGGAGTTGGTGCTTATAGTTCCTCAGTGTTTCACGTTACAACTCACGCATTTTTTAAAGCTTTATTATTCTTGGGCGCAGGTTCTGTGATTCATGCTATGGGCGGCGAACAAGATATGCGTAAAATGGGTGGTTTATGGAAACATTTGCCAATCACTGGAAAGGTAATGGCTATTGGGACTTTGGCGATTAGTGGATTTCCATTATTATCAGGTTTCTTTTCTAAAGATGAGATTTTAGCTCATACATACGAGCACAGTCCAACCTTATGGTTTTTTGGCCAAGTAGCTTCAATTCTTACTGCATTTTATATGTTTTGATTATTGTTTTTGACATTCTTCGGCAAGTTCAGGGGAACACACGAGCAAGAACATCATTTACACGAATCTCCAAAATCAATGACAATTCCTTTAATTGTATTAGCCATACTGTCAATATTTGGCGGAGTATTAGGTTTACCAGAATTTTGGGGTACAACAAATTGGTTTCACCATCATTTAGACTCAATTATCATTCACAAAAATCCAAGTATTTTAAATCACGCTAAAGAGTGGACATTGATGATTATTGCAACATTAGCTGCATTAGCAACTATTTTCTTTGCATACATGGTTTATATTAAAAATCAAATTTTACCTGAAGCAAATGATTTAAAATTAACGGGTATCAGAAAATTAATTTACAATAAATATTATGTGGATGAATTATATGAAATGGTAATTACCAAACCGTTAGACATTCTTTCTGAAACGTTTTATAAGTTTTTAGATTTACAAGTAGTGGATGGAATTGTTAATGGCGTTGGAAGTGCAGTCACTGGCTTTAGTACCTTAGTTCGCAAGGTGCAAACGGGACATATTGGCTTTTATATTTTTGGAATGGTATTAGGAATTATTGCCATTTTGTTTTTCACATTCATTAAGTAGTATTAAAAATTAGTAAATAAATATATGTTAGTTGGATTATTAATCATTGTGCCACTTATAGCAAGTTTGTTGGTGTTTTTTACAAAAGGAAACGCAAGTAAAACAGTTGCTTTAGGTTTATCTGTTGTAGAATTTGTTTTATCATTATTGGTATTATTTCAATATAAACACAATCCTGATAGTGCAAACTTGGTTTTAAATTGTCCTTGGGTTGAATCTTTAGGGATTCACTTTGCGGTGAGTATTGATGCGTTATCTATGCTAATGGTATTGCTCACTACTTTTTTAGTACCGTTAATTATTTTATCATCTTTTAATACATCTTACGAAAAACCAAATTCATTTTACGGATTAATATTATTAATGCAAATGGCATTAGTGGGTGTATTTACTGCTAATGATGGTTTCTTATTTTATGTGTTTTGGGAATTAGCTTTAATACCTATTTACTTCATTTGTTTATTGTGGGGTGGAGAAAATCGTGGACGAATTACTTTTAAGTTTTTTGTCTACACCTTATTTGGATCTTTATTTATGTTGGTTGGTTTAATTTATTTATATAATCACACAGGCTTTGATACTGGATTAAAATCTTGGGCAGTAACAGATTTATATGAAGCAGGAAAATCTTTAAATTTAAATCAGCAATCATTTGTATTCTGGAGTATCTTTTTAGCGTTCGGAATTAAAATGCCAATTTTTCCTTTACACACCTGGCAGCCTGATACTTATGTAAACGCTCCAACACAAGGCACAATGTTGCTTTCAGGTGTTATGTTAAAGATGGGAACCTTTGGTTTAATTAAATGGTTATTACCAATGACTCCTTTAGCTTTAGCAGAGTGGGGTGGTTTAGCAATTGGTTTATCTGTGTTTGGTATTTTTTATGCGTCATGTATAGCAATCGTTCAAAAAGATTACAAACGTTTAATTGCCTATTCATCTATTGCTCACGTTGGCTTAATAGCTGCCGGAATTTTATCTTGTAATCAACAAGGTATACAAGGAGCAGTAATGCAAATGTTAGCTCATGGTGTTAATGTAGTAGGTTTATTTTTAATTGCTGATATTTTAATGCGCCATACGGGTACGCGCGAGATGTCTAAATTGGGCGGCATTAGAAGTATGAATGGAAATTTTTCTGTTCTATTTTTAATCATCATGTTAGGTTCTGTTGCATTGCCTTTAACAAATGGTTTTGTTGGTGAGTTTTTATTAATTAACGGTGTTTATCAGTACGGCCCATGGATTGCCGCTTTTGCAGGCATAACAGTTATTTTAGGTGCTGT
>JBIKOX010000165.1:0-6729 GCA_044357775.1 Bacteroidia bacterium
ATATGTAATACAAATGACATAAGTGCTCAAGATATGCAATTTACCCAGTTTTATGCTTCGCCATTGTATTTAAATCCTGCATTTGCAGGAGCTAACGTATGCTCAAGAGTTACATTAGTATATAGAAATCAATGGCCAGGAATAAATAAAACTTACCAATCCTATTTATTATCAGTTGATCATTATATTTCAAAACAACGATTAGGTGTTGGATTGCAATTTAGCGCGGATGATGCAGGAACGGGCGGACTAAGGACAACTAGTATTTCATCTTCTTTATCCTATGAAATACTTATAAATAAATTACTAGTGATTAGATTTGGGTTACAGCCTGGTGTGGTAATAAAAAGTATTCACTTTGATAAATTGTTATTTGGCGACCAGCTTGCTAGAGGAGGAAATGCTGGCGCAAATTCCGTTGTAACTGTTGAACAACCTACACAAACAAAAACTTTTTTTGACATAGGTTCTGGCGCATTACTTTACACTTCAAATTTTTGGATAGGAACATCTTTTTTTCATTTAACAAAACCAAACGAATCTTTTTATACTAATGAAGGTGCCGTACTACCCATAAAATATAGTGTACATGGCGGTGCCAAGTTTCTTATAAATAAAGAAGAAAATAATCCGGATTTAAAAAAATCAGTAACATTTGTTGCTAATTATAGAGGTCAAGGTAAATTTGATCAGTTTGATGTAGGTATGTATTATAGCCGCAATGTAATTACAATAGGGATTTGGTATAGAGGAATTCCTGGATTAAAAGCCTACAAAATAGGTTATAGTAATAATGACGCTTTGGCAATTTTACTTGGTCTTCAAAAAGAACGATTACATATTGGATATAGTTATGATCTTACCATATCGCTTTTACAAAACTTAACAAAAGGTGCTCATGAAATTACGCTCTCTTACCAATTATGTAAACCTAATAAAAAAACAAAACGCTTGCTGATATCTTGCCCTAAGTTTTAATCAAGAAAATTTTAGATCTTACAATCTGATACAAATTTCTTTGAGGAGCGTTTTCGTTTTTAAAAGTTAGTTACCCTTTGATAATTCTATCTTTAATTTTCACAGCAGGATTTCCTTGATAAATACTATAAGGCTCTAAACGAGAAATTGCTACACTGCTAACCGTTAAAACAGCATGACTTCCAACTTTTACACCAGGGCACACTACACATTGTGCACCAATCCAAGCACCTTCTTCAATAGTAATATTACCCACAATTAAATCAAAGGCAACTTTCTTATAATGATGATTACCGCATAATAACATGGCACCTTGCGATACACAGGAATTGTCGTGTAATACTACTAATCCTAAATTATCAATCCACACTCGCTCACCAATCCAAACTTGATTCCCGATTCTTAATCGCCATGGATATTTAATATTCACAAAAGGCTTAATAACAACTTCTTTGCCAACTTTGGCCCCATATAATCGCAATAAAAATCGCTTGAAAGGCATATTTGGAAATGCTGAATTTAAAAATATGGCATTCAAAATATACCACGACACTCGCTTAAATGAACTGCCACCTTTTTTGTACCAATCATTATTAAACTTTGATAAATCTGTTTTTAATTGTGGTTCCATTTTACTTTAAAGTATCACAAGTGCAATTTTGACTATTATTTAATAACTTAATATCATGGATATAAGTAATTGTATCTTTATCTTCAGCTACCATTTCGTAGCGAGCATTTTTAGCATCTATTTGCTGTAAATAATAGGTGCCATATGGTTTTTTATGAACATCGCTTAAGTCATAATTCACATTAAAGTTTCTTAGATTTACTTTAAATCCTTTTTCAACCATCACCAAGCATTTTAATTTACATTTTGCTTTTTCTCCTAATTGTAAATATTGATAGCGTAATTCTAACATTTTTAGTTCGTTTGGACCAGTACATCCTTTTTTAAAATAGATGCCAAACAAGATAATGCAGCCAGGTATAAAACCAATTAAAAAAAGACGAAGACGTTGCTTAAAATTCATATATCTGATTAGTCACTTTAGTTAGTAGCTGAAATGACATTTATTTAAAATTATTTATTATTACTTTTTTTCATTTACAAATTAACTCTTATTTAAATTGTAAAATGGAATTACATAGCGGCCATTAATAAATTAATATCCTTGTGAGGTAAATTAAATGCTTCGCCTAAAAACTGATTGGTTAAAATGCCATTGTAAATATAAACGCCTGTTCTAACTCCTGAGTCTTTTCTTACTAAGCTTTCAAAACCACCTTCATCTCCCATATTTATTAATATTTGTTGAAATATATTACTAAAAGCATAAGATGCCGTTCTTGCTACACGTGAGGGTATGTTTGGAACGCAGTAGTGAATAACTCCATGTTTTCTGAATACAGGCTTTGTATGATTAGTAACTTCTGACGTTTCAAAAACACCGCCTTGATCTATACTAACATCAATAATAACAGAACCTGTTTTCATTTCAGCTACCATGTTTTCAGAAACAATACATGGTGTTCTTCCTTTGGATGCGCGCAAAGCTCCAATAGCCACATCCGCTGTTTTTAAATGTTTTTCTAAAACTTTTGGTACAATTACAGATGTAAATATTCTTGTTCCCAATTGACTTTGTAAACGGCGCAAACGAGAAGTTGAATTATCAAAAACTTTGACGGCAGCCCCTAAACCCAAAGCAGCTCTTGCTGCAAATTCTCCTACAGTTCCTGCTCCAATAATTACCACTTCGGTGGGAGAAATACCGCTGATTCCACCTAATATTGAACCTACACCACCATTTGCATTGCTAAGTAATTCAGCAGCGACCAAGATCGAAGTCCCCCCAGCTATTTCACCCATTGCTCTGATAACTGGAAAAATACCAACATCATCTGTTATTAAATCAAAAGCAACACAATTTAATTTTTTAGCAATTAATTTTTTTAAAAAATCTTCTGGCTGCACAGTTAGTTGCAATGCTGAAAACAAAGTTTGCTTCGTTCTCATCTTCTCAATTTCCTCTAATGTTGGTGGTGCAATTTTTAAAATAATATCTGCTTTATAAACTTCATCTGATGAATAGGCTATTTCTGCACCTGCTTCGCTATAATCTGTATCTTCAAAATGTGCGGCTGATCCTGCTCCAGCCTCAACTATAATGCGGTGACCATTATTAACCAATAATGCTACTGCATCGGGCACCAATGGAACGCGATTTTCTTGAAAAGCCATTTCTTTTGGAATACCAATATATAATTTACCTTTTTTTCTAGCAACTTCCAGCATTTCTTCTTGCGGAGCGTAACCACCTTTGGTTAAAGAAAATAAAACATCTTTTGACATTACCATTATTTGAACTATTTAATTATTGTTAATAATTACTTCCGTGATATCGTGGCGCATTGCAATCATCAATTGCTCTTCCTTTTGGTCTGTAAATTAAACCTACTCTCAATTCCCACATACGACCATAAAATTTAACTTTGTCTAATTTTTTCTTTAATAAATCCGGATTATAATGAACTTCTGTAAAAAGATGCCAATTTCCAAAAGATGTAAATTCATATCCCGCAGCTACATCCGGACTAATTTTAATTTTAGGAACTAAATTAGCAACAGGAACATAAGCGGTTAGTTTTCTTGTGAAATTATAATCTAATCTTGCTCCAATCATGAGGTATGGTGTCCCTCTGTACCCCTCATTAAAAAAGACTTTAAGAAAATTATTCCATTCAATATTTCTATAAATATTTTTAGTTGCCTCTCCGCGTTCTACTGGCCATGGTTTTAAGAGTGGTCTTTCAACTGCTCCTTTAGTGCAATATTCAAATTCTGTTTGCCATCTAATATGTTCGTGTCTTAAAAATTCAGCAAAAAAACCACCACTGTAACTAATATATTCTGCCGATCGATGAGATGGAGCAGGGGTGGTATGTGTAAATAAAAAAGAATCAACTTGTAACCCATTAACATATCTATGACTGGAAGTTGTGCCGCCAACAAATAAACCAATACCTCTAAAAAATTGAGCATCAGCTTCACACGCAATAATTAGCAAAGCATAACAAAATATGATTTTTTTAAACATTCGCTTAAGCACTTATAGTTTCAATACTTGAATTTACTTTTTTAACCAATCCTTGCAATACTTTACCTGGGCCTACTTCCGTAAAATGTGTTGCACCATCGGTAATCATTTGAGTAACGGTTTGCGTCCATCGTACAGGGGCAGTTAATTGTAAAATTAAATTCTTTTTAATTTCTTCAGGGCTTGAAACGGCCGTTGCAGTTACATTTTGATAAATTGGACAAATTGGTGGATTAAAAACCGTTGCATTGATAGCAGATTCTAATTCAACACGAGCTGGCTCCATTAATGGAGAATGAAACGCTCCACCCACAGGCAATACCAATGCTCGCTTTGCACCAGCTGCTTTCATTTTTTCGCAGGCAATGTTAATTCCTTCAATTGAACCAGAAATCACTAATTGTCCGGGGCAGTTATAATTTGCAGCTACAACAATATGTCCGCTGTCTGTAATTTCTTTACAAATAGTTTCAATAACATCGTCAGCTAAATTTAAAACAGCTGCCATGGTTGAAGGATTTAACTCGCAAGCTTTTTGCATTGCTAATGCTCTTTTTGAAACCAGGGTTAAAGCACTTTCAAAACTTAAGGTTTTATTTGCTACCAAAGCTGAAAACTCTCCTAAAGAATGTCCTGCAACCATATCCGGAATAAATGATTCGCCCATTGTGGCAGCTAAAATAACAGAATGTAAAAATATAGCTGGTTGTGTTACTTTAGTTTGTTTTAATTCCTCATCAGAACCTGTAAACATGGTATCAGTAATATTAAATCCTAATATATTATTTGCCTGATGAAACATGTTTTTTGCTAAATCTGAGCCATCGTATAAATCTTTTCCCATCCCTGAAAACTGCGAGCCTTGGCCAGGAAATACAAATGCTTTCTTCATAGTATAAAATTGCTTTACGGTTTTAGTATGTTTAAAGGATAAATTTAATGAAAAATTTGCTAAAAAATATAACCGAATTAAATTAATAACGAACCCCTAAATGTTAATCAAGCTTAGCGTAATAAAAGTGTAGGAAAATAAGATTAATTACAACGATGGGAAGGTTAATTAATTAAGGTGCCAAGTTTAATTAATGAACTCGAAATTTTAAGTTTATGACTTTCTATTTCTTTTTTATTGATATCAAATTTAAGTTCGTCTTCGTCTGTAGTTAAAAAGCTCAATGCAGCTCCTTTATAAACAGCTTGTTCTCGCTCACCAACAATTAGCATTGGTTTAGCAGCAAACTTTTTATTGATCATTTTTATAGATGAACTTTTAGATGAAGAGACATAAAGTAAATGGCAATAAGTAATATCTTCTACCTTAGCAAATACTTTAAAAACAATTTTTCGGCCCTTCAATTTTTTATGATTAGACAAAACTAGTAACTCATCTTTTATTTTTGAATCTCCAACAAGTGCAATAACAAAATCACCTTTACTTTCTTCTTCTGGCCATTCAACATATTTCATAAAATTATAAACGTATAATGAATAAGCTTTATAATCTGTTGATTGCGCGTTTACTTTGCTATTTGTAATAAATACAAATAACATTGCAAAAAGAAAACTCTTTTTAAACTTAACTATGAAACTTAATTTATTCAATTAGTCTTTGTTTTTAAACTTTAAGTTATAATTTAATCTGAAAATAATTTCACGCGAAGGTCCAGGTAATGGAGCATGACCACCATCATAAGGTTGAATAAACTTAAATTTTTGATTTAATGCATCATAAACTCCTAAACCAACACTTAATCCTTTTATAGGAGTTTCATATCTTACAAAAAAATTAAGTAACAAGGTTGGATCAAGTTTTGCTTGTATTGAGTTACCCAGAGAGTCAACGCCAACAACCGCAAAACGCTGTCCATACAAAGTAGCTGTAGTATTAAACGAGAGTGCTTTTGTAATATTCCAACACACATTTAAATTAGCTTTACGATTTGCGAATCCTAATAAAGAGTAAACGTTATTTGCTTTATAGATGGCAACCTTTTCTTTATTTTCAACAGTATATAACGAATAGTTACAATTTATATATCCCCATTTAGCTTTATAACGGTATTCAATTTCAATACCTTGTGAACCTGCATGACCATTATTGGTGTAATAATCAGTATTTGAACTATCTTGCGAAACGTAATAAATGATGGGTGCATGTGTAGTAATATCATAAAAATTGGCTGTTAAGATTGAATTTCGAGTAATTTGATATCCAAGTTCTGCCTCTATAACGGTAGTTAGTTCTGGTTTTATGCCAGCTGAATCTGCTGAATTAATATTATCGATGGAGGGAGATCGAAAACCTTGACTGTAAAGCGTTTTAAAATGAAATTTATTATACTTCTTTGTTAAACCAATTCGCGGAACAAAGGCGCTTTTAAATTCGCTATGCTTATCAAAACGGGCACCAACAATAAAATTAACAAATCGTGTTTTCATCAAGCCTTGAGTAAAAACAGAATAATTATAATAGTTAACTTCTTTTTTATTATTTGCAAAGAAACTGCTATCCGTATTATCAGTAGCTTTATCCTGATAACTTTCTACTCCAACTATTAAGTTAATAAATCTTTTTGCATCGTATGACGCTGTGATATTTTCGGTAAAACGAACACCTGTTTTATTGTATGGTTGTGAATAATCGTAACTA
>JBIKOX010000166.1:0-6702 GCA_044357775.1 Bacteroidia bacterium
TTAATTGTTCAAGACTTTCATTGGTATAATCATCTTTTAAGTTAATAAAGGCTTCCTGTCCTAGCTCTTTAATTAGCTTTTGTGTGAGCGCATCTTCTTGTTGTCTATATTTATTCTCAAAATTAATATAGTGTTCGTTTATACTACTTAAAAATTTCTTTAAAGCACTAGCAATTTCTGGCGTGTATTCTTTAGGGTTTAATTTATCAATTGCTTCAAATTTATATCTGTTTTTTAATAGCTTTTGTTCTTTTATAATTTCATTTTTAAGCAATAGTAAGTCTTTTTCTCTTTTATCTACTTTAAAATTATCTTTTGCTTCATGCTCTATTTCTGAAATTTTGTTTATTAATTTTTGCTGCCAAAAATTCTTTTTATATTGGGAAATACTATTTGCTTTTTTGTATTTATAAAAGTTTTTTTCGTATTTATTTTCTTTAAATTGATTAACAGCAAGTGCCTCAAAGGCCCAACGGCTCGCCATCATCTCTCCTACCACTGGAACTCCACCTTGCTTTGCTAAAGTGGGATTTAATTTATCAAATTTTACAACAACGCCTGCTAATAATAATTGAGGAATAATTAAAAACGGAATTAAAATATAAATAGTCACGGCGCTATTAAATGCACTTGAAATATTTAAACCTAACATATTTGCAAAACACGCAGCCGAAAAAAGTATTAACCAATAATCACTAAACATTCCTTTTACTTCGAGCAAATTATTACCAACTAAAACAAACAGGAATGTTTGCAGCGCAGATAATGTAAACATGATGATGATTTTGCTCCATAAATAACTCCCCTTACTTAAATTTAAAAAAGATTCTCGTTTACGTATTTTTCTATCCCTAATAATCTCTTCAGCGCTAACAGTTAATCCTAAAAATAGCGCAACCACAACAGACATAAACATATATGCCGTTAAATTTTCGTTTTCTCGAAATATATAACCTTTAAAATTTGAAGCATCCGAGTTAAAATATTTTACTAAATAAGCCAATATAAAAGCCAATAAAGGCGCTTCAATAAAATTGATTAATAAATATTGGGTATTGGTTAATTTACTTAATACATCTCTTGTAATAAAAACTTTAAATTGTTTAAATGAATTTGGAATTTTAAATATGGCTGCAGGAATTTCATCTTGCTGTTTAATTTCAGGAATAGTTGATTCAATTTTTTCAATATAATTCTTATTCCATTCGCTAGGACTAGTTTTGCGATTATGAGTTAAGTTGCCATACTCATCCAAAACTTTACTTTCAATGATATTAAAAATTAATTCCGGATTAACGTTTCCGCAATTCCAACATTCACTTTCCTCTGCATTAACATGTTGCACTAATGTTTTAAAATACGAAACGGCATCAACAGGGTTGCCATAATAAATTGGGTAACCACCCACATCTAAAATCTGTAATTTATCAAACATTTTAAATATGTCGGAAGATGGCTGATGAATGACTACAAAAATTAATTTACCTTTTAAGGATAATTCTTTCAAAAGGTCCATTATATTTTCAGAATCACGCGACGATAAACCCGATGTAGGTTCATCAACGTATAGCACTGAAGGTTCGCGAATTAATTCTAAACCAATATTTAAGCGCTTACGTTGCCCTCCAGAAATTGTTTTTTCTAACGGTGATCCAACTTTTAATTCCTTTGTTTCTGATAAACCTAAATCTGCTAATAAGGAGTGGCATTTTTTTGAAATCTCTTCATCAATTAAATTACCAAAACATAATTTAGCATTGTAGAATAAGTTTTGGTAAACGGTTAATTCTTCAATAAGTAAATCATCCTGTGTAACATGACCAATTACACCTTCAACAAATTTTTTCTCTATGTGAATATTTTTCCCATTTATTAAAACTTCTCCACCGCTTGGCACTTCAACACCATTCAATACATTTAATAAAGTTGATTTACCAGCGCCAGAACCACCCATAATACCAATCAATTTACCGCCTTCTTCGCGAATATTGATATTACGCAAACCTAATTTTCCACCTTTAAATTTATATTCAATATTTTTTGCTTCGAAAGAAATGCGCGCTTTTGAGCTATCAGATAAGAAACGACCAATGATATCGCTATAATATATTGGCTTTACCTTAGAGTTTCGTAAAGAAGAACCTGGTGTTAAAATATGTACGCGTTCTTTTGAAATTCCCTGGCCGTTTAATTGTAATTCAATGTTTCCATATATCCGCAAAGCATACATGCCAACACTTCCAATTTGTATTACCCTAACATCTGAACTTAAGGTATCACAAAAAATATGTTTGCAATCATTTTCGTAGCCATTTGCTTTGTTATTGATGACTAAAATATTTGGTGTATGAGGTATATTTTCGGCAGTATCTTCAACAAAGGCGCGTAACTGATTATATTCTTCAATTGATATATTAAAAGATTCTGCTACAGTAATAACAAATTCATTTTCTTGCTCAGAAATATTATCGTCTGAATGAATAAATTCTAATAAACGAACCAAAACAATCACCTTTTGCGGCTGCTCAAGCTCTTGATTAATTTGAGAACAAATCTTTAAAACTTTAACGGAGTTTAGCGATGTACGTTTTGCGGAGCCATCTTTTTTCTTAGCACTTGCTTGCTGAGCTTCAATAAATTCATCAAAAATGCCAATGTATTTTTCAACCTGTTCTTTATTTAATTGTTGTTTTAAAAAAGACTCCACAATAGCACGACCTGTATTGCTAATTCCATCAACTTTTGCAATTATGGAAAACATTTGCATTAGTGCTCTAAGTATTCGTTCACTCATAGTTTTTTTATTATATTATGCTGTTTTGATAAGTAGGAAAGGTACTAAAAATTAATTATTTAACAAAAACTCGCTTAATATTTTAGAAAAGAACTATTTTTGTTTTTAATAATGAATAGTTCTTCAATAAATTTTACTCCTGCTGAACTTGCCGCTAAGTGCATCAACCAAACCAATAAACCTGTTTTTTTAACAGGCAAAGCAGGAACCGGAAAAACTACATTTTTACGAAACATTATTGAACGTACTCACAAAAATGCTATTATTGTTGCTCCAACTGGTATTGCTGCAATTAATGCAGGAGGCGTTACTATCCATTCGCAATTTCAATTACCTTTTGGAATGTTTGTCCCAACTAATGACGTTGCAAACAGTAATACTAATTATCAGTTAAAAATAAATACACCATACTCTGTTATAAAGTCCATGCAAATGAGCGATCGTAAACGCGCCATGCTGCGAGAAGTGGAGTTACTAATTATTGATGAAGTAAGCATGTTAAGAGCTGATTTGTTGGATGGTATTGATTTAATTTTAAAATATGTTCGTCGTATAAATAATAAACCCTTTGGCGGAGTGCAAGTTTTGTTTATTGGCGATTTAATGCAGTTGCCTCCAGTGGTAAAAGAAGAGGAATGGAATGTTTTACGAAATTATTACAAGAGTATTTATTTTTTTGATGCGCAGGTTTTAAAAAATGAAAAGCCAGTTTATATTGAACTTGATAAAATATACAGACAATCGGATAATACCTTTATTGATTTGCTTAATAATTTAAGAAATAATAAAGTAACGCAAGCAAATATTGATTTATTAAACACTTTCTATAAGCCAAATTTTGATATTTCATCTGCGTTAAACACTATTACTTTAACTACTCATAACAACAAGGCCGATACATTAAATAGGTCTGCTTTGCAGGAATTAAAAAGTAAATCGTATTATTTTTATGCCAAAGTAGAAGGCGAATTTAATGAATATGCTTATCCTGTAGAATCAACTTTAGAGCTAAAATTAGGGGCTCAAATTATGTTTATTAAAAATGATGCTAGTGGTAAACAGCAGTTTTTTAATGGTAAAATTGGAGTTGTATCTTCACTAAATGAGACGGAAATTGAAATTGATTTTAAAGACGGCACTCAACCTTTTATTTTAGAAAATTATCAGTGGAAAAACATTAAGTATGAACTAAATGCAATTACTAATGAAATAGATGAAAAGGAAGTTGGTGCATTTGTGCAATATCCTATAAAGTTAGCATGGGCAATTACAGTGCACAAAAGCCAAGGTTTAACATTTGAAAAAGCTATTCTAGATATTAATCGTGCCTTTGCTCCGGGACAGGTTTACGTTGCTCTATCTAGATTAAAAACATTGAATGGATTAATCTTAACTTCTCCTATTCAATTTAACGCCATATCGCAAGATAAAACACTAGTAGATTATGCCGAAAGTAAACCTAATAACGAAGAAGTAAAATATATTATTGATACGGAAACTACTTTCTTTTTAAAAGAATATACTTTAAAAGCATTTGAGTTTAGTTGGATTTATACAAGTTTAAAAAATCATGAAGCGAGTTATGCGATGATTGAAAATAAATCAAACAAGCAAAAACATCAAGCATGGGCGCAAGATCTTGTAAATAAATTTGAACCATTAAAAGTTAATGCAGATAAATTTCATAAGCAGTTGATTCAAATTTTTGATAGTGGTTCATCTAATTATTTAGAAACAATTAATGTGAGACATGCAGCAGCTAAAAACTATTTTTTTCCAATGTTAAAAGAATTGTCAAAAACGATACTTATTCATATTGAATTATTAAAAGATGAAAAACAAACTAAAGCATATCTTGAAGAGTTGTTAGAATTAGAAGGATTGTTATTTAAACAAATTCAACTACTTGATAAAACATCCACAGTGATAGAAAATGTATTAAATAATATTGAATTTAATAAACAACAAATTAGAAAAAACACCAATCAAAATGAACGTTTAGAATTAGTTAGAAATAGTATTGCAATTGCAGACAAAGCAAAATTTGAAGAACGCAAATTGAAAGTGTCTAAAAAATCTACTTCAAAAACTAAAGTTGAAAAAGAAAAAGTTGCACTAGAAAAGGACCATGTTAAAATCAATACTAAAGAAATTACTTTTAATTTATATAAAGAAGGAAAATCAATAATGGATATTTCTAAAGATCGTAATTTAGCTGCAACCACTATTGAGACTCATTTAGCGCATTATGTTAGTTTAGGTATGATTCCTGTAACTCAATTTGTATCTGCAGAAAAGGTTATAAAAATTACAGATTTTTTAAAAAATCACGACGGACTTTCTTCAACAGCAATAAAAATGGAATTAGGAGTTGATTATTCTTATTCGGAAATTAAATTTGTACTATCTACTCAAAAATATATAGATAATAAGTAAGTTTTTATGCTGTAAATAAATTATTTTATTGCTTCTGCTCGATTAGAAAATAATTAAATAGTTAGTTTTACTTTAATAGCACTCACCTAAAACAGTCTTCCTTCAATAGTGCCAGCGTTTTCAATTTCATGTTTGAGTAACCACTCTTTTTTATCAAGTCCCCAAGCGTAGCCGGTTAAACTGCCATCTGAACCAATTACTCTATGGCAAGGAACAATAATGGCAATTTTATTTTTTCCATTTGCTGCACCAACTGTGCGCGCGCTATTTGTGTTACCTACATTATGCGCTAACAATGCATAAGTGCTGGTATCGCCATATGGTATTTTATAAATTTCGTTCCAAACTTCTTGTTGAAATTCTGTACCAATTTGAAAAATTGGTAATTCAAAATGTAGACGAGTGCCAGCAAAGTACTCTTTTAATTGCTTGATGCATTCCTTATTAAGCGCTGAATCCAGCATTAAAGCTTCTGTTTGTTTTTCTACAAACAAAACAGAACAGATTTTTTGATTAATACTTTTTATTTGAATTAAGCCAATAGGTGATTCAAAATAAGATATTTGAAACGCGTCATTCATTTATTTATTTTAATGACAAACTATCTGCAATTTTATTGTTGTCGCACATTAATGTGCGTGATGGAAATTTACTATAAAGCAGTAAATCATGCGTTGCAAATAAAATACAACGTCCTTGCTTACTTATGTCTAGTAATATTTTCATAATTTCTTCCGATGTTTCAGGATCTAAATTTCCTGTAGGTTCATCAGCTAAAATTATTTCAGGGTCATTAATGAGTGCACGTGCAATACTTATTCTTTGCTGTTCTCCACCTGATAATTGAAAAGGCATCGCTAATTCTTTGCTTTCTAAACCCACTTTTGCTAATACATCTTTTACGCGAGTTTTTATTTTACCTTCGTCTTTCCAGCCCGTTGCTTTCATTACAAAGCTCAGGTTTTCAAATACGTTTCTATCGCTTAATAATTGAAAATCTTGAAATACAATACCTAGTTTTCGCCTCAAAAAAGGAATTTCTTTTCTTTTTAAATTATGTAATTTAAAGCCTGCAACTTCTCCAGTCCCATGTTTTAATTCTATATCTCCATAAATAGTTTTTAATAAACTACTTTTCCCACTCCCTGTTTTCCCTAATAAATAAACAAATTCGCCCTTGTTTATTTCTAAATTTAAATTAGTAATAACGGGTAAATCGCCCTGGTAAATGGTGGCATTTTTAAATTCAATAACAGAATCGTTAATCATAGCAAATAATTGTACCGTGAAATTAAAAAAGTAATTGGCTTGTTATCATGTGTAATTAGCGCAAGTTTTAACAAGAGTGGGTTAATAACTACATAATCAAGTTGTTAAGGGCATTTATCTTAAAGTTAATTTTATACACACAAATTACTTAAATGCGACTTTAAATTTTTATAATTTTTTGTAACAATTTATTTTAATACGAT
>JBIKOX010000124.1:0-8970 GCA_044357775.1 Bacteroidia bacterium
CTACCGAACCTTCCACCATTGGTGCTGTCCCAGTTACATTATTAATTCTGTTTAAAGTGATAGTACAATTTTTAATAGTATTGTTTTGACAACCATCAATGACACTAGCTTTATATAAAGCATAACCAAATTCCATGGTTGCAGGATTTGCTGCGTTTGGATCAGTAATATCGATACCATCGATAGTAACATAGTCAGACCCAATTAACCTAAATACACCATCTTGATTTGCTGAAGTCGGCGTTGCAGTTCCCGCATAAGCAGTTAATAATGGATTTGCTCCAATACCACTTTTTTGAAAAGTAATGGTATTTGCCAGAGTTCCTGTTGCTGTTAAAACATATCCGCCAACAGGCGCTGTTTCAGTGAAACCGGCAGGAATGTCAATGATTAAAGGTCCATTAACACCGTTCGTATTAATATCAGTAACGGCCGCAGCTAGTGTAAGATAATCTACACCAATTGTTTTTGTTCCTGAAATTTGCGCTCTTAAATTGCCCGAAATGGCAATAAAAACAAGCATTACTGCGGCAATTAAGCGTACAGATTTCTGTTTTTTAAATTTTGAATACATAATATATTGTTTTTTATTTTACACAAACTTAATATAAATATAATATAATTGTAATTTTTTTTTGGAAAAACCTCTAATTTAACAATTAAAGAATTTGTAGGTGGTTTTTTAACAGATCGAAAAAAAAGCTTCTCTATATTTCTATTTCAGATTCAAAAACACGGGCAATTAGTATAACCGATGAAGCACTAATAACTCATTTTTTGTTATTCATCCTTAAAAAAACTCAATTTATGCAAATCAACCAATTGCGTTTTTTGGTAATAAAAATTAATTACTTCGGGGCATTTATATCCTAATTTTGCCATACGCATTGCACCCTCTTGGCACATCCCTACTCCATGGCCAAAACCTCTGCCTTTAAAAACCACACTGTCGCCCTGCGAAAAAATACTAAAAAATGTAGATTTTAATTGCAAATCGGTTCTTACATTTTTTAAAGGAACTTTAATATTATTTGCCTCTAGATAAGGGTTTCGGTTATCTTGTTTAAATGTAAGTGCCAACCACCGTGCATTTGAATCCTGAATTGGATAATTGTGTTTTAAATTTAAATAAGATAACCAATCTTCAGTAGCCATTTTTCGTTCCCACTTGGCATTAGGCATTTTAGTACTAAAACTATCATTCACACTTCGTAAGTAAGAAAGTTTACTGCCCCACACATCTTCCGAATTAGCTGTTTGTCCGCCGCTATTGCTATGAAACGCTGCATCAATTAAATTTAAGTTATCGTCCACAACTACTTTTCCCTTTGTATCATTCACGGCCTTCATTATTTCCTGTTCGGTAGTTCTTCCAAAATACGCTTGGCAATGCGTGTAATCGCATAAATTAAACCCTTCAGTGGCATGCTTTTGTAAATGAGAAAGTGCAAAAGTTCTGGCAAGTATCGCTTGTACTTTATAAAATTCTTGAAAGGAGCGCCTACCTGATTCTGCTTGTACAACGCCTGCAATATAATTGTCTAAAGAAATTTCATTGATACATTTTAAATTTCCAAATTCAGCAGAAACCAATAAATTATCTTCATAAATTCTGGGTTTTCTGTCAGGCATACTTAATTTTAATCGGAATGATTTTACGCCATCAGCGCTTGAAATTTTGACGTTTTTGTATTTTCCAAGAACGTTTTCAAAGGTTTTTACCTCAACTGAATCGTTACTAATGCTGAATTTTATTAATGGAAAATTTACGGAATTTGCAATTTCAGCTCCATTGGCCCAAACACTATAATTTCCAATATCAGAGCTAAATGTGATTGATTGTACTTTTAATTGCGAAAAAACTTTAATTTGAACTACTTCATTTGCAGTAAACTTTTTTTCAACCGAAAATAAAATAGATGTTCCATTAGCATTACTATTTGCTGCATGCCAAGTAGCAATACATAAAAAAAAAGTACTAAGTAATATTTTAGTTTTTAGCATGGATGTGATTATAAATTAATGACGCCACTTTTTTTGATGCGCCGCTATTTCCTAATAATTTAATTAATCCATCATATTCATTAAGCATTTCTTCTCTTACGTCACCCACCATAATTTTTGATAACTCTGCTTTTAAATTTGCTGAGGTCAAATCGCTTTGTATGAGTTCTTTTACAACAGGCTTATCTAAAATTAAATTTGGTAATGAAATGTATTTTACTCTGTTACCTACTACCATTCTGGCAATTGAATATGACAAAGTGCCTCCTTTGTAACAAACCACCTGTGGCAAACGAAATAAGGCGCTTTCTAATGTTGATGTTCCTGACTTAATAATACCAGCGTGTGCATTGTACATCAAAGCATACGTTTGATTAAATACCACTTTTAAATTTTTATCCAAAGCCATTTGATAAGCTTCTTTAGGTAAGTTGGTAGTTCCTGCAATTATAAATTGATAATCTTTAAAATCATCCACCACATTTAACATGATAGAAAACATCCGTTCAATTTCTTGTTTTCTGCTACCGGGCAATACTGCTATAATTGGGCGATTGTCTAACTTATTTTTTTTAATAAATGTGGCTCTGTCAGGAAGATTTGATTTTTCTTGCTCAATAGCATCTAATAATGGATGGCCAACATAATCTGCATTATAATTATGTTTTTTATAAACCGCAACTTCAAAAGGTAAAATAACAAACATTTTTTCTACGCTTCGCTTGATAATTTCTACGCGATTTTCTTTCCACGCCCAAATGGTTGGAGAGATATAATAAAACACCCTAATGCCCTGCTGCTTGGCCCAATCAGCAATTCGCAAATTAAACCCAGGATAGTCAACTAAAATTAATATCTCTGGTTTAAAATCTAAAATATCTTGTTTGCAAAATGCAATATTTTTAAAAATAGTTCTGATATTTTTTAGGACTTCAACAAAGCCCATAAACGCTAAATCTTTAATATGCTTTCTGGGTTTTTGCTTAGCAACCGCCTCCATTAAATCTCCACCCCAAAATCTAAACTCTATACTAGTATCTAACAATAGTAATTCCTTCATCATATTAGATGCGTGCAAATCTCCAGATGGTTCTCCTGCTAAAATATAATACTTCATCTATTAATTTTAAATTTTATAATAAGGAAATATAAAATACCAAGCCAACATATAAAAATGTAGCAGCAATCAATCCTCTTCCAAAATCAAATGTTTTTTTATTTAATGAAACATAAAAAACAATTAAATTTGTTAAAGTGCAAGCAATAGCAACCTCTTGCAACATATCACCAGCTCTTAAATAAGCAATAAATCTAGCAGGAAAAGTTAATTGAAAATGTAAAAATAACCAGTAGCAAAAAAAGCAAAATGCCGGTAAAAAAATCCCTAGCACAAATCCTACCCATTTTTTATCAAATTTATCTAACATAGCTATAAACTATTTTTTAAATGATTAATATAATTATGTGCCGTTAAATCATGCATGACAGGGACAACAGAAACGTACCCGTTTTGCAAAGCCCACTCATCTGTATCCTTAGCTTCAGGTTCAAAATTTTCAAATTTGCCAGTTAGCCAATAATAAGAACGTCCGTATGGATCCTTGCGTTCTTCAAAATCTTCTACCCAATTAGCTTTTGCTTGGCGACATATTTTAAGTCCGTTGATTTCATCAGCTTTCAATTTTGGAAAATTGACATTTAAACTAACTCCAGCTGGTAATTTCTCTTTTAAGCAAGAAGCTATAATTTTTTCAATAAATGATGTTGTTGCACTAAAATCTGCATTAATATCATAATCGGCCAAACTAAAGCCAATAGAAGAAGCTCCCTCAAGCGCACCTTCAATTGCAGCACTCATAGTTCCAGAATAAATTACATTAATAGAACTGTTACTTCCATGATTAATACCCGATAAAACTAATGTAGGTTTGCGTGACATTAATTTATTGACAGCCATTTTTACGCAATCTACGGGGGTACCGGTGCAGCTATATTCTTCAATAACACCTAAGTGATACTTTGTTTTTTGAATTCGTAACGAAGAATTAATAGTGATAGCGTGACCCATACCAGACTGCGGTTTATCAGGCGCAATAACAAATACGTCTCCATATTTTTTAGCAATGGATGTTAAATGTAAAATGCCTGGAGCACTAATTCCATCGTCATTAGTAACTAATATAAGAGGTTTTTCTTGCATAGTTGTAAATCTATTGATTATATAATGCATTTTACTAAAAATGATACTTTTTTACTAATAAACGTTTGTTAATTCACAACTTCATTTTTTAGTATTTTTTTGTATTTTTGTTTTGCAAAACGGTACACTAACAAAAAATTATTTGAGAATTTGTTTCGTATTCACGAAAACAATAGTTTGAATAATTTGTATTATTATTAAAATTAATAACGACTTATAAATGAAAAAAATTATTAAAACATTAAATGCTCCATCACCAATAGGCCCGTACAATCAAGCAGTACAGGTTGGTGACTGTGTATATGTATCCGGCACTATTGCTATGGACTTAGATTCTAAACAGTTAATAAAAACAAACATAAAAGACGAAACAAAAATTGTAATGGAGTATTTAGGTGAGGTTTTAAAAGAAGCAGGCTTAACCTACAATAACATTGTAAAAACAACAATTTTTTTATCGGACATGAATAATTTTGTGCATGTTAATGAAGTTTATAGCAACTACTTTACAGGCGATTATCCTGCAAGAGCTACAATTCAAGCTGATCGTTTACCAAAAGATGCCAATGTAGAGATTAGTGTTGAGGCAAAAGTTTTTTAGTTTAATTTTTATCACTCAAGAAAACTAACTTAATTCGCTCAATACTATTTTACTCGTAATTAATTTTTTGGAATAAAAAATGATTAAAATCACTTTGAAAGGTAATTCTAATCATTTGATAGCTAAAATTGATTTATTGAACGAAAAAATAAGCGTAAAAATTGTTGTTTATTTAATTTTTTGTCATAATTTTACTTAAATTAAATAAACTTTTTTTACATTATGAATATTTTTGTAAGCAATATCAGCTTTAAAGTCAGAGAACAAGCGCTAAGTGAACTTTTTTCTCAGTATGGTGAGGTAACCTCAGTTAGAATTATTAAAGATAAAGAAACAAAACGGAGTCGTGGATTTGGATTTGTAGAAATGTCGAACGATGAAGATGGGCAAAAAGCCATTGATGCATTAAATGGAACAGAGCATTATGAGCGCGCAATTGTTGTTTCGCAAGCAAAAGGAAAACCAGAAAATCCCTAAATTAGTATTAAATGAAATAACTAAAGTCTTTCAAAACATTGAGAGACTTTTTTTATTTTTAGCCGTTACTTAATTTCGAATAGTAAGTGTATTATTTCCATCAAAAATGGCATTGTATAATCTTAAATTCTGCGTGGCAGGTCCAGAAATTATTGCACCATCTATAATTTGCCATTTCGAACCACTGATGGTGTCTTTTAAAGTAAAATTATCCGCCTGAACTTTTACCTTGGCATCCGGATTATCAGGCAAAGATGTGGATGTACGTTCAATTGCAACAAAATCAGATGGTGTATTTGCAGTTGTTTTTCTATAAACAATAATACCATTTACGCCTCCACCAATATAAATCCAACCACCAACAGTTTGCAATTTAAAGTAAAGTGGGTCGTTTGGGAAAATGGTTATATTAACTGTTTGGTAGGCAATATTATCTTGCACAGTATTATTCTTTTTTTTACAACTATAAAAAATAACACTGATTACTACTAAACTTATTATGCCAATTTTTCTAAACATTATTAAACAGTATGAGTTAAACAAATACCTTTGTATACAAATATAAAATTTTCCTATGGATTTTGAATCACCGCAACCAAAAAAAAATAATAACGCATTCTTGCCAATTATATTGTCGTTGGTTTTGGTTATAGGTATTTGGCTTGGATTCGTGCTTAGTAAACGTATTAATAATGACTCTGATTTCAGCCAAAATAATAGCTCCTCTTCAAATGATAAAATCAATAGTCTACTAGAATATATCGAATACCAATACGTAGATACGATTGATAAAAAAGATTTAGTAGAGAAAACCGTAACATCCATGTTACAAAGCTTAGATCCACATTCAAGTTATATTGCAGCCAGCGAATTTGCTGCCACCAACGAACCGTTAGAAGGTAATTTTGATGGTATTGGAGTAGAGTTTAATATCATTAAAGATACCATCCGCGTAATAACTCCTATAGAAGGGGGTCCTTCCGAAAAAATTGGCATTAGAGCAGGCGATAAAATAATAAAAGTAGATGGTAAAAATGTAGCAAGTATTGAAATTACAAACAAACAAGTTTTTGAAAAATTAAGAGGAGAAAGTGGAACTATTGTGCGCGTTAGCATCTTAAGAAGAGGCATTAATAAAATGTTAGAATTTAAAATTACCAGAGATGCAATTCCGTTATATAGTTTAGATGCAGCCTACATGGTAAAACCTGATATAGGTTATATTAAAATCAGCAAGTTTGCAGCCACAACTTACCAAGAGTATTTAAAAGCCTTTAACGATTTAAACAGTCAAGGCATGAAAAAATTAATTTTAGATTTACGTGGTAATCCAGGTGGATATTTAAATGCCGCCGTTGATATATCGGATGAGTTTTTAACCAATGGATTACAAATTGTTTATACACAAGGAAAAGCAAACCCTAAAAAAACATATAAAGCAACAGAGCATGGCAGTTTTGAAAATAATCCTTTAGTTGTATTAATTGACGAAGGATCTGCAAGTGCCAGTGAAATTGTAGCCGGTGCAATGCAAGATAATGATAGAGGAACCGTGATTGGTAGACGAAGTTTTGGTAAAGGACTAGTGCAGGACCAATTACAACTACCTGATGGGTCGGCAATTCGCTTAACAATCGCTAGATATTACACACCAACCGGTAGATGTATTCAAAAGCCCTACTCCGATGACAAAGATATTTATTACAACGAAGAGTATAGCCGTTATGAAAATGGTGAATTATTAAATGAAGACAGTATTAAAATTGATAAAACAAAAAAATACACAACTCCCGAAGGAAAAATAGTTTACGGCGGAGGCGGAATTATGCCGGATATTTTTGTACCAATAGACACCGCAAGAGCAAGTACGTCTCTGACTAAAATATTTTATTCGGGGGCACTTAACACTTTTGCATTTGAATTTGCCGATAAAAACAGAGCAAAACTTAAAGGTTATGGCACAGCAAAAAACTATATTGAAAAGTTTGAAATAAACTCAGCAATACTAGAAGAGTTTTATCAGTACTTCTCTAGCAAGAATTTATCTGCAAACATTAAAACAGACACTAAAACTAGCGAGGCTCTAAAACCCTATTTAAAAGCATTTATTGGAAGAGATGTATTTGATAAAGATGCTTACTACCCTATTCTAAATCAAAAAGATAAGTGTATTTTAAAAGCTACTGAGGTACTGTCAAAATAAAAATAAAATTGTATCTTTGATTAAATAATTCACTATTATGTCAATCAAAAAATTCACAATTCCTTTTCTAGTAGTCGCGTTTTTTTCTTGTAGCCAAGGTGTTGACGAGAAAAAAACTAATGAATCAAGCGAAGAAATAATGGTAGATTCATCTGAAACTAATGCAGTAAATACTGTTAACGATGATAATGAAGTTACATATAGTTTGCCTTCTGCTCTGCAAATAGCACACGTATTAAAAAAATCGGGAGCAAGCTTTATTCCTGCATTACTTAATAGTAAAGACAATGTGGCTAAATACAATATTAGCAACTATAAACGGGCTATTAATTTCGGAATCTACAGTTCAGATTTATCATATTGTTTATTCAATAAAAAATATCAACAGTCAAAAGAATATATTAAAGCGTGCAAGGAAATGGGCTCTTATCTTGGATTAAATCAAGCTTTTGAGAGCGATAATGTAATTCAAAGATTTGATAAAAATATTGCGAATGAAGACTCAGTTGTAAAAATTGTTTCGAACATACAGTTAAAAACGGACTTAATGTTTGAGCAAAATAAACAAAAACATATTATTGTAATTGCATTTGCAGGAGCATGGACAGAAAGCACATACATTGCTATTAAAGTTTACAATAAGGAAAAAAATAAAAAAGTATTAGCCAGTTTAATGCAGCAATTATTATTATCAGAAACAATTATAAAATCGCTTAAAAATTGCGTGGATAAAGAAAAGGAGTTAAAGCTTCTTAGTTCAACTATTGAAAAAATTAATATTGAATTTAATGCCATTGCCTCAGTAAAATCAGCATTAGAAAAAGATGAAGAATTTGATTTTAATGCTATGACTATCAGTGATAGTGAATTAGCTGCTATTAACAAATCAGTATCAGATTTAAGAGCAAGTATGATTGAATAAAAAAACGACCCATTAAATTTTAAAATGGGCAAATAAAATAGCTAGAATGCTCAAATACAAAAAATGATAAATTGGCTAAAACATCCCGAATCAAGTTCGGGACAAGTTATGACAACTAAAAACAAATAATATCAACAAATGAAAAAAAATATAAAATATTTATTTAGTCTTGTTGCCATTTTCACTTTAATGGCCTTTCGAGATAGCGATATATTGTGCAATTCAAGTGATTTAAAATTAAAAGCAAAAAAAATATTAGAACCATATAAATATGATAGTTCAGAACTAACAAATATTATTTACAAAAATAAAGAAACATTAAAAGAAGTTGAAGTGCCAATGTTTATTGGAGAAAAATACCGCATCATATTTGAATTAGAAGCCCTACCTAAAGAAATTGAAGTTCAGATTTACAATAAAGATAAAGATTCTAAAAATAGAAAATTATTATTTTCTAGTAAAGAACTCGCTCCTGATAAAAAAGAATTTCAATTTGAAATCTCTAAAGTTCGTCATGTATTTATTGACTACGTTATACCGCCATCAGAGACAGGTTCTTATAG
>JBIKOX010000167.1:0-6520 GCA_044357775.1 Bacteroidia bacterium
TATCTGTAATTAGAGCTGGCGAATATGAAGGTTTTTTCAAAAAGATAAAATTACCTGAGTGGAAACCAGATTTTGGTCCTACCGAATATGACGCTAAACGTGGCGCAACCGTTATTGGCGCGCGTGATTTTTTAGTGGCTTATAACGTTAATTTAAATACAACTTCAACACGTCGTGCAAATTCTATTGCCTTTGATGTGCGCGAAGCTGGCAGAGTAAAACGCGAAGGTGATTCTATTAATGGAAAAATTGTAATGGATGAAAGCGGTAATCCTGTTTCTATTCCTGGCTCTCTTAAATCAGTAAAAGCGATAGGTTGGTTTATTGAAGAGTATGGCGTTGCTCAAATCTCTATGAACTTAACCAACATTAATATTACACCTTTACATGTTGCGTTTGACGAAGTTTGTAAAAAAGCTACTAAACGCGGTATTAGAGTAACTGGATCTGAATTAGTAGGATTAGTTCCTCTAAAATCATTATTAGATGCAGGGAAATATTTTTTACAAAAGCAGCAACGTTCAATTGGTGTTTCTGAAAAAGAACTAATTAAAATAGCTATTAAAACAATGGGCTTAGAAGAATTAGGTCCATTTAAACCAGAGGAACGTATTATTGAATACTTACTAAAAGATAAAGCTGATAGTAAATTAGTGAGTATGACCTTGACTGATTTTGCTGATGAAACAGCTAGTGAAAGTCCAGCACCTGGTGGTGGCTCAATTTCAGCTTATGTTGGATCATTAGGAATTTCTTTGGCGACCATGGTTGCCAACTTATCCTCACACAAAAAAGGTTGGGACGATCGTTGGGAAGAATTTAGTTTGTGGGCAGAAAAAGGGCAAAAAATTAAAGATGAACTAATTAATTTAGTTGATTTAGATACAGCGGCGTTTAATAAAATCATGTCGGCATTTGGTTTACCAAAAGTAACCGACGCAGAAAAAACTACTCGTAAACAAGCCATTCAGGATGCTACCAAATTTGCTATTGAAGTTCCATTTAAAGTGATGCAATTATCTTATGATAGTTTATCCATTATTAAAGCAATGGCTGAAGTAGGAAATCCAAATTCTGTTAGTGATGCAGGTGTAGGCGCTTTGTGCGCTCGTTCTGCTGTCATGGGAGCATTTATGAATGTTCGTATTAATGCCATCGGATATGATGATAAAATTTATGTAAACGATATTATTGCCAAAGGAAAAGATATTGAAAATAAAACCATTGCTTTAGAGAAAGACATTTTAAAAATAGTGAATGATAAAATTGGGGTGTAACACCTTTATTATTCTAACTTTGCAATACAGTAAATCTACAGAATATAAACTTAATACCTAACTTCAATTGAATTTTTTAAAAAAATGTCCTGAATATATCTTATTTTCTTTATTTACTATAGTTGGCATATTTACAGTAAATTCATATGGTTACGCCTGGGACGAGCGCGACCAAAGAGAAATAGGATTAACATGCTACAATTATATTTTTAATAATAATTTACAATACCTTTCTTTAGGATCCAGAGATCATGGGGCAATTTTTGAATTGTTTTTAGTTATTATCGAAAAATTACTCCGTTTAACAAGTGACCATGATATTTATATTATGCGACATATGGTTAGTCATTTATTTTTTTTATTGAGTGCATTTTACCTTTATAAACTAATCATTTTTATTTATAACAATAACAAATTAGCCTTAATTGGTTTCTTATTATTAGTAATTAATCCAACTATATACGGACATTCTTTTTTCAATTCGAAAGATGTAACATTTCTTTCTATGCTAATCATTTGCTTTTATCAATTTGCAATTTCCTTTAAACACAAAAAATATTACCAGTTTATTCTATTAGCATTATTTTCTAGCTTCCTAGTTAATATCAGAATTATGGGAATATTATTTGTGTCGTTTGTATTATTTTTTTTACTACTTGATTTCTTAGCGAGTATAAAAGAAAAAGGTGCGGTAAAGAAATACATCATACTTTTATTACTATTTGGTTCGGCGGCAATTATTTTCACAATTGGAACTTGGCCATTGCTTTGGGAATATCCGCTTGACAACTTTTTATATGCAGTTAAAAACTTATCTAAGTACCCTTGGCCGGGAAATGTGCTTTTTAATGGTAAATTAACTAGTGCTCATGATTTAACTTGGACGTATATTCCAACTTGGTTTTTAATTAATACACCTATTATGTATTTATTCCTAGGCTTTTCAGGTCTCATATTATTTTTGTTACAATTGCTTAAAGTTTTTGCGAAAATTAATTTAAAAATGATTGATAAAAATAATTTACTGTACGTTTTTTCATTTTTAGTTCCTGTTTTTGTTGTCATATTCCTAAAGTCGGTTTTATATGACTCATGGCGTCACTTATTTTACATTTATCCTGCTTTTATCATGTTGGCAGTTTACTTTATTAATTATTGCCTAACAACAAAATTTATCAGAGCTGTTTTTATAATGACTGCCATATCAATCACCGCAACATCCTATTATATAATTACATATTTCCCATTTCACCATGTTTACTTTAATCCAATCATTGCCTTTAAAAAAAATGAATTTGTTAGAAAAAACTATGATATGGATTATTGGGGTGTAGGATATAATAAAGCATTAGAGTATATATTAGAAATTGATAAAAAACGCAAAATTTTTGTTTATGCGCCAAATCCACCTTGTGAAGGAAATACTATTATGTTGCCTATAAAAGACCAAAAAAGATTTGCATTTATTCATTACGAAAATAAACCAGATTATTTTATAACAAATTACCGAGACCACCCTGAAGATTATAATAACGAAGAATTGGAAGAGGTAAAATCATTCACTATTTTAAACAATAAATTAATTACAATTTTTAAATTTAAAAAATAGTGGGATTTATATTTTTTACAACATAAAGCAATTGATTTTTAAGAAATAGTTTACCTTAATTTTCATTATCTTTATCTCCTTAATTTACTAAACCATGTTTGATAATTTATCTGATAAGCTCGAAAGAGCCCTTAAAACCTTAAAAGGTCAAGGAAAAATAACTGAAATTAATGTTGCTGAAACTTTAAAAGAAGTTCGCAAAGCTTTATTAGATGCCGATGTTAACTACAAAGTAGCAAAAACATTTACAGATACTGTTAAAGAAAAAGCCTTAGGTCAAAATGTTTTAACCGTACTTTCTCCAAGTCAGTTATTAATAAAAATTACTCACGATGAGTTAACCCAATTAATGGGTGGAAAAATGGAAGAGATTTTCCTTGGTGGAAATCCAACCATTATTTTAATGAGTGGTTTGCAAGGTTCGGGTAAAACAACCTTCACCGGAAAATTAGCCAACTTCTTAAAAACGAAAAAAGGAAAAAAACCATTATTAGTTGCTTGCGACGTGTATCGTCCAGCGGCTATTGACCAATTACACGTTTTAGGAGAACAAATTGGCGTTGATGTTTTTTCAAATAAAGAAGAAAAAAATCCAATTAAAATTGCAGAAGCTGCCATTAAACAAGCTAAAGAAAACGGAAACAGCATTGTATTGATAGATACTGCTGGTCGTTTAGCAGTTGATGAGCAAATGATGACGGAGATTGCTGATTTAAAAAAAGCAATTAATCCAAACGAAATTTTATTTGTTGTTGATGCCATGACAGGGCAAGATGCTGTTAATACAGCAAAAGCCTTTAATGATCGTTTAGATTTTGATGGTGTTGTATTAACCAAGTTAGATGGTGATACACGTGGTGGTGCTGCTTTATCTATTAAATCGGTAGTAAACAAACCTATAAAGTTTATTGGTACTGGCGAAAAAATGGAAGCTCTAGATATATTTTATCCCGAACGTATGGCTGATCGTATTTTGGGAATGGGTGATGTTGTATCATTAGTTGAACGTGCTCAAGAACAATTTAATGAGGAAGAAGCCAGAAAATTATCTAAAAAAATTGCCAAAAATCAATTTGACTTTAACGACTTTTTAGGTCAGTTACAACAAATTAAAAAAATGGGTAATATTAAAGATTTAGTAGGCATGATTCCGGGAGTTGGTAAAGCAATGAAAGATACTGAAATTAATGATGACGCCTTTAAAGGTATTGAGGCTATTATTGGCTCTATGACTCCTAAAGAGCGAACACAGCCAGAAATATTAAATGGCTCTCGTCGTCAGCGTATTTCAAAAGGTAGCGGGCAATCTATTCAGGAAGTAAATAAACTATTGAAACAATTTGAAGATACTCGTAAAATGATGCGCATGATGGGCGATAAAAACCAAATGGCAAAATTGATGAAAAATATGCCAGGCGGAATGTCAAAGATGTAATTATTAGTTTAGAAAGTTAAAAGGTTGGAAGGTTAAGAAAGTTAACTAACACTCATAATTAAAAGTCCAGCAAACTTTCTAAGCTTTCAAAACTAAAATAACTTTCAAAACTTATGGTGTTAATCGACGGAAAAAAAATATCACTTGAACTTCAATCTGAGATTGCTCAAGAAGTTAGAGATTTAATTGCTGAAGGTAAGAAGCAACCTCATTTAGCTGCAATCCTAGTAGGAGACGATCCAGCCTCACAAACCTATGTAAATAATAAAGTTAAAGCTTGCGAAAACGTTGGCTTTAAATCTACCTTAATTAGATTTGAGACTAATGTTTCTGAACAAAAATTATTAGCAAAAATTGAAGACTTAAATAACGATGATGATATTGATGGTTACATTGTTCAATTGCCATTGCCTCGTCATATTTCCGAACAAAAAATTATTGAAGCTATCAAACCAAGTAAAGATGTAGATGGTTTTCATCCAATAAACGTTGGTCGTTTAGTATTGAATTTACCAACCTATGTGAGCGCTACACCTTTTGGTATTGTACAATTATTAGAACGTTATAATATTCCGACAGATGGTAAACATTGTGTAGTTATTGGAAGAAGCCATATTGTGGGTTCACCCATGAGTATTTTAATGGCAAAAAACACCAATTTGGGTAACTGCACAGTTACACTTTGCCATAGCCATACACAAAATTTAAAAGAACATACTTTAAACGCTGATATCATTATTGCCGCTATTGGTAAAGCAAATTTTGTAACAGCCGATATGGTTAAAGAAGGTGCCGTGATTATTGATGTAGGCATTAACCGCGTGGATGATGTTTCTAAAAAAAGCGGTTTTAAATTAGTGGGCGATGTGCAATTTGAAGAGGTTTCTAAAAAAGCTGGTTATATTACACCCGTGCCAGGTGGCGTTGGCCCAATGACCATTGCTTCCTTATTAAAAAACACCTTAATTGCAGCTAAAAAAGAGTTTTAAGCTTTTTAGAATCATAATACCTATCAAACAATCCCGATTACTATCGTGATAACAGGTTTCAATAATCCCAATTGCTATTAGGATTCGAAAAATATTGAATTTTATTTGCACAGTTACAAAATTTTCTTTACTTTTTTAAAATAAATAAAATAAAAGAAATCATGAAAAATTCCTTACTAGTCAGTTTATCAGTTATTATAGTTAACTCACTTATTGCTCAAAATCCATGTGCAACAAAAATGGTGCTTATGGAACAGGCCTGTGCTAAAAATTGCGGCCCCTGCTACTTTCATATCCGCGATTATACTAATCCATTATACGCAGCTCATAAAAATCAAATTGCTATGGTAGTTTACAACCAAGCTCCAATTGGTGTTGGCTCTTGGTCTGAACAAAATAAGCCTTATTATGCTTTTGGTAGTATTTTTAATCTCGAATATCAATCAATGGTTATGATAGATCGTACTTTTTTCCCTAACAATTATATGCTTCAACAAGGACCTACATCTGAAGGCGTAGAGAGTGAAGCAATTGCGTTTAATAATCAAATTAATTCCATAAATGTACCAGTTTCGGTTAATATCACGAATACATATAATTCAACAACGCGTGCTGTAAATATTAATGTAACAGCTAATTTTTGTGATATTGCATCTGGTGATTTAAGAATTTACGTAGTTTTAACCCAGGACACTGTAAAAGGTCCTGCTGGAGAATCATACGGTCAAAATGTAAATGCTTCAAATGGCGTACTTGATGGTTACAATGTAGTTACTTATCCAAATAGTATTGGAAATTGGGCAGAGTCATATGCTTTTATCAATCCCGTAAAATATCAACCTTCAGGTTTTTTTGGTAACGCTGGTATTATTCCTGCAAATCCAGTTATTGGTAATAATTATACTGAAAACTTTTCTTTTATACTTCCTCTTAAAAATAGTACAACAGAAGCTATGAATATTGAGCCTAATCGCATTCAAATTGTAGCCGCGGTTGTAAAAAATGGCGCATTTCAAAATAGAGAAGTGCTTAATGCAAATAAAAAATATTTAGTAACGCCAGCAGTTGGAATTCAAGAAAATAGTTTAAGCAATTTGCAGTTTAATGTACTTAATCCAATTGCAAATACTTTATTTTTAAATTATTCTTCTATTACAAATGGTGTGGGACATATTTATGTGTATAATTCTGTAGGGCAAATAATTAAAAC
>JBIKOX010000168.1:0-6500 GCA_044357775.1 Bacteroidia bacterium
ATGAAGTAGATAAATCTTCGAAACGAGGTGCAGCACGATGAATAGAAACACCATCATCTTTTTTTACTGTGTTAATTCCGTCAATAGCATCACCTACAACATTAAACAAACGTCCTTTTACTTTATCACCAATTGGCATTTTGATAGCCGAACCCGTCATTTTAACTTCCATACCACGGCATAAACCGTCAGTACTATCCATTGCTATAGTACGAACCATATCTTCTCCGATATGCTTTTGAACTTCTAAAATTAAGGGAGTTCCGCCTTCGCGAACAATCTCCAAAGCATCTAATATACTTGGAAGCTTTCCACCGTTTAAATCAAAACTAACGTCCACTACGGGACCAATAACTTGAGCAATTTTACCAACTTGGTTAGACATGTTACATGTATTTTTTAAATTCGGGTGCAAATGTAGGGTTTAAAATTAAAATTACAAACCAAAAAAAATATTTTTAGGATAAAAAGTCACAGACTTATTCACAATTTATTTATTCGATTAATTAAATCGGAAGCTAAATCAGGTGGCCTGGCTATTATTGCTTTATAACCATCAATAACAATCGGACGCTCAATTAAAATAGGGTTTTCAATTAATATTTGAATCCATTCTTCATTCGTGAATTTTTTTCCTTTAAATTTTTTAATAAATAAACCTTCTTTTTGCCTAACAATTTCTAAAGCTTTTAAACCCAATTTAGATAAAATATCTTTAAATTCTTTTTTAGTTGGAATTTTTTTTAAGTATTCTATAATTTCTATATCGCAACCTTCTGCTTGTAATAATTTAAGAGCTTCTCTGCTTTTTCCACAACGGGGATTATGAAGTATTTGTACTTTTTTCATGGTTATATTTTTAATGGAACGAAGATGACACAGATTAGGCTGATTTAAAGTGATTTTTTTTAATTGTTAAATCATTTTTAATCATAAACAACCAGCGTTATCAGTATTCTATTTTTTTCATGGTTATATTTTTTAATGGAACGCAGATAACACAGATTAGGCTGATTTAAAGTGATTTTTCTTTAAATGATAAATTTGATAAATCATTTTTAATCATAAGCAGCCAGCGTTATCAGCGTTCTATTATTTTAATGGTTATATTTTTTAATGGAACGCAGATGACACAGATTAAGCTGATTTACTTTGATTTTTTTTTATTGATAAATCATTTTTAATCATAAACAACCAGCGTTATCAGCGTTCTATTTTTTACTTCCGCTTACCCTGACTCATTAAAAAGGTTTTCAATAATTCATCAATATTGCCATTTAAAACACCTTCCGCATCTGTAATTTTCAATTCGGTGCGATGGTCATTTACCATTTTATATGGATGCAATACATAACTACGAATTTGCGAGCCCCATTCTATCTTCATTTTACCATCCTCAACTGCATCCCGAGCTTCATTTTTTTTGCGCATTTCAATTTCATACAATTGAGAACGCAACATTTGCATGGCGATAGTTCTATTACCTAATTGAGAGCGGTCTACCTGACAAACCACCACAATACCGGAGGGTTTGTGTGTAATTTGAACTTTAGACTCTACTTTATTTACATTTTGACCTCCGGCTCCACCACTTCTTGATGTATGAATTTCTATATCATTTGGATGAATATTAATTTCAATGGTATCATCAACCACGGGATAAACATATACTGATGCAAAAGAGGTATGACGCTTAGCATTGCTATCAAAAGGACTAATACGCACCAAACGATGTACACCATTTTCACCTTTTAAATTTCCGTAAGCGTAATCTCCGTCAATTTGAATTGATACAGATTTAACACCTGCCACATCTCCATCCGTTCTATCCAGTTCTTTTAACTTAAAGCCTTTTTTTTCGGCCCACATCATATACATGCGCTCTAGCATGCTTGCCCAATCGCAGCTTTCGGTACCTCCTGCGCCAGCGTTAATTTGCAAAACGCAACTTAACATATCGTCTGGTGAATTGAGCATGTTTTTAAACTCAATATCATCTACAATTTTTAAAGCAGCCTGATATAACTCTTCGGCATCTGCCTCAGTTGCATCTCCACTTTTAAAAAACTCATACATGGTATCTAAATCATCCAAAGCACCTGTTAACGCATCATAAGCAGAAACCCACAACTTGCGAGATTTCACTTCCTTTAATACTGCTTCAGCTTTTTTGGAATCTGTCCAGAAATTAGGATCTAAGGTTTTTTCTTCGAGTTCCATTAACTCGTGACTTTTCTTATCGTAGTCAAAGAAAAACCTTCAGAGCGGCATGTCGTTCGTGAAGGTCGTTTAGTTGGTCTGTTGTAAACATGGCATAAACCTACTACTAATTATTTAAATAAAAATAAAAAATATTCAAAAAAAATAATTAAAACTAGTGAAACTGCGAGATAAATGCCAATCTATAGATAACAAAATATGAAATACTAGAAAATAAAAAATAAATTTAGGGGTTACATAAACCTGACTTAAGTATTAATACTTAGATTTGTAAACAAAAAATATACATATAATGAAAACAGTAAAATTATTTTTAGTAATTGCAGTTATTTCTGCATCTAGTTTATTTACCATTTCTTGTGGTGATTCAGAAAAATTAGAAAATCCATTAGCTGATAGTTTATCAGGTGTTAACGGAGAATTATCTGGTAAGCTTTCTGAAAAAGAAATTGCATTACAAGAATTTGTAAATTCCTTTAATGAAATACAAGAAAACTTAAACGCAATTAAAGAAAAAGAAAAAATTGTAACCGCAAGTTCGCAAAGTGGTGATGTTAAAAGCAAAGAAGAAACAATAAAAGAAGATATTCAAGCTATTTATGATTTAATTGCTAAGAACAAAAATAGAATTGGTTCGTTGAGTAAAAAATTAAAAAATGCCAATTCCAAAATTAGCGGTTTAGATCAAATGATTGCTACTTTGCAAGCGCAAATTGACGTTAAAGACGGCGAGATTTCTGAACTAAAAGCTCAATTAGAATCTAAAAATATTGAATTGAGTAATATAGTGATGAATTTAGAAAATGTTCAAGCTGAAAGCTCAGCAAAAACTGAAAAAATGAACACTGTATTTTATGCTTTTGGAACCTCTAAAGAATTGAAAGAGAAAAATGTAATTACAAAAGAAGGTGGTTTTATTGGAATGGGGAAAGCAACTAAATTGAAAGATGATTTTAATAAAGAATATTTCACTAAAGTTGATGCTTCCCAAGTTACGAGTATCAATATTGGAGCTAAAAAAGCAAAAATAATCACTACACATCCCACAAGTTCTTATAAACTAATTGGAGAAAAAACAATCGAAAAAATTGAAATATTAAATACTGAAGACTTTTGGTCAACTTCAAAATATTTAGTAATTATTACTGAATAACTAGAAGCTCAAATTAAATTAAAAAAAGAACTTAGTTAAAAAACTAAGTTCTTTTTTTTTGTCAATAATTATAATACTATATTTTTTTTGTTAATGGAATTAAGGCTAATAATCCCAAAATAAAGAAAATTATTAAGGATAAAATAGATGGACGCATACCACCCATTATTTGACTGATCATACCAAATGAAACCGTGCCAATAATCATCCCTAACTTCTCTACCACATCATAAAAACTAAAAAAACTGGTATGATCGTCGGTGGTTGGAAGGAACTTACTATATGTACTTCTGGATAAGGACTGCACTCCACCCATTACTAAACCAACTAAAAAAGCAACTATATAAAATTCAAAAGGAGTGCGCACCACAACATACGTATAAACACAAATAAAAATCCAAATACAAATTGAAACCATTAACGATTTGATATTTCCAATTTTTGTAGATAACCAAGAAAATAAAAAAGAACCAGCGATGCCAACAAACTGAATAATTAAAATACTGATAATTAAGGAACTAGTTTTTGTTTTTTCTGCAGCTTCACCTACTCCCCAATCTATTTCATTACGGGCAAATAATACGGCAACAACCATAATAGTTTGCACGCCCATATTGTAAAAAAAATATCCAGTCAAAAATTGTTTTAATTGAGGAAATGCTTTTATTTGTTTCCAAACACTACTTAATTCTTTAAAACCTTTTAATAATAATCCTTGTTTGTCCAAACCATGCGCTGTATGAGATTGATTGGGTAAGTTTTTAAAGGTGTATTGAGCAAATCCCATCCACCAAATACCAACTAATAAAAAACTATATTTTGCTGGTACTTTTAAAACCATAATACTTATTAAGCAAACAATTAATAGCAAGGAACTGCCAAAATAACCCAATGCAAAACCTCTTGCACTTACTTTATCCTGATTACCAACTGAAGCAATTTCTGGTAAATATGAATTGTAATAAACTAAGCTTCCCCAAAAACCAATAGTTGCAGTAATAAATGGTAAAAAACTAAGTTCTAAATTAGTCCTATTAAAAAAGTATAAACCCATACATGAAATTGAACCTAAATAACAAAAAAATTGTAAAAAGCGTTTTTTGTTACCCAGATAATCTGCAACACCACTCATTATCGGTGTAATTATAACAACAATAAATAAGGCAAATGCATAAATAAAAGAATATATATTTTGATTTTCGAACTCAAAGCCAAAAAAAGAAACAGTGTGACCTAAAAAATTTTTAGCAACGTCATGAGTTGTTATATAATCATAGTAATTAGGAAATATAGCTGATGTAATTACTAATGGAAAAACCGAATTGGCCCAATCGTAGAAGGTCCAAGCCTTGATTGTTTTTGGATTATCCTGCTCTATAAGATTCATAAAATAAATTAAAATAGTAAATTGAAACTGAAAATAAAGTTAAGATTTAATTTTGATAAACAGCCAACAGATCATCAACAAAACAAATTCCAATAAGGTAATTTTAAGTACTTTATATTTCAAAACATAATAACAAAATGGTACATTATCATTATAAAATATTCATAAACAATATTTATAATTTTGCAGTGCTACTATGAATTAATAAGTAATAACTTTTTTCAATGTTGATACAATAACTAATCTATATTTGCGTTTTTAAAAAATATGCGTGGATATTTACTTCTTTTTCTGTGTAGCTTAATTTTCCTATTATCTTGTAAAAAAGATGCATTAAATGCCCCTGCTGCTTCATTTCTTCTTGTAAGTACGGTTTCAGTAAATACAACATCTGCAGTTCAAGGTTCTAATAGTCATAAAATTACGGACATGTGGTATTATGTAAATGGTGAATTTAAAGGAGTATTTCCAGTTGGGAGTGTTATGCCAATAGTTGCAACCGATAATGCAGAAATAACCTTGTTTGCAGGGATAAAAAATAATGGTATTTCGGCAACAAGAACGCCCTACCAATTTTATAAAGCAGTAAGTTATATTCAGGCTCTTTTACCAGGAAAAACATATACAATTTCTCCTGAATTTGAATATACATCCAATGCCATTTTTTATTACCAACAACCTCAAAATTTTGATTCGTCGGTAAGTCAATTTGAACCACAAGGCGATTCTGCATATTTTAGAACAGTAGATCCTAATAAAACCTTTGGAGGAACTGGTGGCTCAATTTTCATGTCGATGAGTGATACTAAACCAACTTCAAAAATGGTACAAAGTATTAATTATTTTTTACCTGCAGGAGGTACAACTATTTACTTAGAATTAAATTATAAATGTAATCAGACATTTGTTGTAGGTGTTATAGGAGATGATTTTGATGAAAGAGGCGCTATTACGGTTAACTCTTCTGCCGAGTGGAATAAAATTTATATTCAATTAACTGGTATTGTTAGTGCACAGCCTTTGCACTTAGGTTACAAAGTTTTTATTAAAGCAACTAAAGAAGTTAATATTCCTGAAATTTATATTGATAATATTAAATTAATTAGCTATTAAATGAATAAAGCGTTACAAACACTTAAATACATTTTAGCAGATTATTTTTCTGCTGTAACAGCGTGGAGTTTGTTTTATTTATACAGAAAATTTTATATCGAACCTGATAAATTTGGAATTTTACCAGAGCATGTTTTTGATCGACAGTTTATTTTAGGTATTATGATACTGCCATTAGCATGGTTACTAGCATATTACCTAACAGGATTTTATAAAAACATTTACCGAAAATCGCGCATTAACGAATTATTGCAAACCATTGCTTCATCGGTTATTGGGGTAACATTTATATTTTTTTTTATTTTATTAGATGACTTTGTTTCAAGTTACAAAGCTTACTATAAAGTATACATTGTTTTATTTGCTTTACACTTTTTATTTACAGCAACTTTTAGATTTATCTTATCAACGATTACAAATTATAAAATTAGTCAAGGTGAAATTGGATTTAATACTATTATTATTGGAAGTAACCAACGAGCACTAAAAATTTATGATGAAATTACTTCAAGTCATAAATCCTCCGGAAATAAATTTATAGGTTTTATTCATTTAGATGAAAAAAATGGTTTTTCGGAGCAGTTAAAACACAAACTAGCTCACTTAGGAGAATACAAAGATTTAAAG
>JBIKOX010000128.1:0-8826 GCA_044357775.1 Bacteroidia bacterium
ATATAACTTCAACAAAATCAATTTCAAATTATATAAAAATCGCTAATTCGAAATAAATTGCGAATTAGCGATTTGCGGAGCCCGAGGACTTAATATCGGACTCTTTTTGGCTGGAAGTCAATAAATTATCTGTTTTTTATAGGTTACTTTTGAAGAAAAAAAACAGTAATTTTAGATTTAATCACTCTAAATTAAGCTCATATAATTTAAAAATGTAGCTCAATATAAGGTGATATTGAGCTATAAATAGTATATTTGCGAGCTTTAAATAGTTACAATGGCTAGATCAAATAAGGATATAAAAAAATTAATTTTAAATTTTATCCATTTAAATCCTTTATGTTCTTCAAAGGAAATTCATGAAGATTTAAAAAATGATTTTGCTTATGCAACCATTAAAAGAGCTATTCAACTTTTATTAGCAGAAAACTTGATTACTGTTTCCGGTAACGGAAAAAGTACTAAATATGAAATAAGTGAAGCCTATGAACTCATTCGTTTTGTTGATGTTGATGAATATTTTCAAAAAGAGATTGATGAAAGGGATATTAAAAATAATTTTAATCATTCACTAATAGCAGAAACGTTAAACAAAGTATCTGTATTTACAAATGAGGAAATTAATTATTTAAATAACCTACAAAATCAGTATAAAGAAAACACATTAAAACTTACTGATTCTGAATATAAAAAAGAGCTTGAAAGATTGGCGATTGACTTAAGTTGGAAGTCTTCTCAAATTGAAGGTAATACATATTCCTTGTTAGAAACAGAACGATTATTAAAAGAAAAAGAAACAGCTTCTGGAAAAACCAAAGACGAAGCAACTATGCTTTTAAATCATAAGGCTGCCTTAGATTTTATTATTGAAAATCCAAAATATATAAAACCATTAACAATATCAAGCATTGAGGATATTCATAGTATTTTAGTAAAAGAGTTAGACATCGATCGAAACATTAGAAAGCGGCGGGTTGGTATTTCAGGAACTAATTACAAACCATTGGATAACGAATTTCAAATCAAAGAAGCTCTTGAGCAACTATGCAAATTAGTAAATCATCAAGATACTGTTTTTACAAAAGCATTGTATGTTTTAGTCTTAATTTCTTATATCCAACCTTTTGCAGATGGTAATAAACGAACTGCCAGGATTATTAGCAATGCAATATTAATAAATAACGACTACTGCCCTATTTCATTTAGAACGGTTGATTCAATAGATTATAAAAAAGCTATGTTGATTTTTTATGAGCAAAATAACATCAGCGCATTTAAGAAAATTTTTATAGACCAATTTGAATTTGCTGTCAAAACTTATTTTTAAGAATTGCACTGTCACCAAAATCATTTTATTTAAAAGAGATCAAGAGGTAATGGACTCATCCGATATTCTTTGAATTCTTTTTTTTAAGTTTTAAATAAAAGTGCATCGATTTTAAAATTAATAAAAATCTCAAATCCGCAATAAAAAGCGAATTTGAGATTTGTGCACTTCACCGTCATTTTTTGAACTCGTTTCTTGAAGATTTAAATAAAATCAGTGTATTAAAGCAATATTTAAGTCTGTAGTATTTATTTAAAAAGGTGTATTTTCTCATGCACAAAAACTATACATAAGAAACTTGTGAGTCACGTTTATTTTCTATGGAGCAACCCATTTAAGCAAACAATTATTCAAGTCTAAAAAGGAAAAATTTAATATCAGTAACGCCTCTTAAATTAGCTCTGAAGTTTTTTATTTTAGAGTTAAATTATTCGGCATTTGCATTTGTAATTCGATTATCAAAAAAGTTCATGATGTTATCAAAAATGTTCTGCATGAAGCAATGCGTCACCTTTCAGATTAATAATATAAGCACGGTCAAGTTCATGATTCATTTGATAATTCATGGCCAAGGAAATATCCATCTTTTTTAACTTATTAATTAAAAATAGCATTAATTTTGTTTAAATTTACTTTGCAAAAGCATAAGATTCAACACTTTCTAAAATAAAACACATGCCTAATTTTAAAGACCATTTTTCTCTGTTTGCCAAAACTTATGCTAATGGTCGATTACAATACCCAAGCGAATTATTCAGTTATTTATCCTCATTAACAAGGGAGCACGGTCTTGCTTGGGATTGCGGCACTGGGAATGGTCAAGCCGCTATTGGCCTGAAAGAATATTACACAAAAATAATTGCAACTGATCCAAGTGCCACGCAAATTGAAAATTGCATTACTGATCCTAAAATCTCTTATTTGATCGAACCCGCGGAAAATCCTTCCCTATCTAATGAGTCGGTAGACCTTATAACTGTTGGAGTAGCTTTACACTGGTTTAATTTTGATTTATTTTTCCCTGAAGTAAATCGGGTTCTAAAAAAAGGGGGGATTATTGCAGCCTGGGCCTATTTTTTACCAAATATTTCAACTGAAATAGATTTTGTTTTAAAAAAATTAACCACAGATATTTTGGGTGCTTTTTGGAAGCCCGAAATAAATCTCATACACGAAGAATATAAATCAATCCCATTTCCTTTTGAGGAAATAAAGGCAAAAGAATTTTTAATTCAAAAAAGAATGAATCTTGATAAGTTTATAGAGCACATATATACATGGTCAGCAGTTCAGTTTTGTATCAAAGAAACAAAAAACGATCCTTTAGAATTAATATATAATGAATTGTTAGCCGCATGGGGTAACGGCAAAGAAGAAAAAGATATTATTTGGAAAATGCCATTACGAGTAGGGAGACGAATTTAGTTTTAGTACTTTATTTGTTACCTTTCAATATGTCATTCATCAATGAATCGGATGTTAGAATTAGGTTTGTCAAATAATCCAAAGAAAATTCATACAAGGTGGTTTGCGAATGAATTAGCACATTGGAAAGGCCACTTTCATTATACATCGAAGGTAGGATAAAATTTTCCCGAAATAATTCTGGTGAAAAATTATTTTTGAATTCATAAATTATATTTCCATTCAAAATAAAATATGGTTTATTGTTATGGCTATTAATAAAATTTAATTCCTGCAAACTATTACATTTTTTAAATTCAAAAGAAAAGGAAAATCTTACAAGGTCGTTTAACGATGTATTTGTAAAAAAAACATTTGATTTAAGGGCTTTTATGCAAGAATAAATGTCAGTACCTTTTATCGCACTATGTTTAGTTTTTGAATTTTTATTAAAAAATTCTTCTTTGGTACTTAAGGGATATATCAAATTGTCATCAACCATTTCAATGTATTCATTAGCAAGTGAACTTAGCAAAACATTTGTATGGTAACTTAAACCGGACATAATATGTTTATACTCCTGATTTTTATTTTGAAGTAAGATTTTTAGGACACAGGCCTTTGTCCAGATTCCAATCTTTGTATAATCATAATATAGAATTGTAATTAAGGTTTGCTTCAAATCTAATTTTTCGTGATTATACCACTTGTTTAAAACGCTTAGTCTTCTTATATAGGAACCGCTCTCGAATACTGCCATTACTCTTGATTTTATTTCACTTTCAATCAAATTATCAATTAATTCAAGTGCCAGAATATTGTTACTATCAACCTTGTCCGAATTTTTGAAAAATATATTTTCTCTAATAACCTTTATTGAGGCTTTGTCATATTTCCATGTTAAAATGGACAGAATTCTGTTTTTTATAATATTTTCTTCCACAAGTAAGGCGCTTTTCAAATCAAGAAACTTGTCTGTATTAGAAATTCCTGCTAAAGCAGAAATAACATAAGTCATATCTGATAAAGACCCTTCTAACGAAGTTCTGTAAATAACCTCATCCATCTGAACAAACTTAAAGTTTTTGTTCTCCAATATATTAAATATTTTCTTTCTTGTATAGTAATCCGGGGAAACTAATCTTTTCAGTAAAATTTCAGTAGAAAGAGGTAAATTGGATCGTTCAAGAATATTTAGTATTATCTTTTTTTCATGATCGTGTTTTAAATCATCGAATTTTTTATCTAAAGCCCTTAATATATTTTCATCTGGCTGTTCGGTAAATAAAGCTATTTTTAAAATTTCCTTTTCATCAAGAAATTCAAAACTTTTTGTTTCAGAAACCTTAGAAATAATTCCTATCGGCGGGATTACAAGGATTGGTTTGTAAATCTGATATTCCAATCTAGAATGGCCAGGAGATGAAATAAGATACTTAAAATATGGGGCAGGAATATAGGACTCATAAGTTTTATAAGGCGCCAATGTATCAAAAACCTTTTTTTGAGGACAAAACAAATTAGTATTATAGTTTAATAAATTTATTAAAAAGTTATCTGATGCATCTTGTTGGTAGTTGTTAAAAAAGGCACGAAGTCTTTCAAAGGGTGAAATATATTCCCCAGAATTTTCAGGATTTAAAATATCCTTTAATTTTTCCTTAAAAGACTTTATAAGTTGTCTGGCTGAAAACAACCATAATATAAAAAATGGAAGACTAATATACAGTAGGCCTATTTTAAAACTAGCAGAAGGCATAAAATGGCTATATAACAATAAAATACTGCTCACTAAAATGATGAACAATTGTTTTGTACTGCCTTCAATTTTAGCTTGAATAGAAAGCATGTCTCTGGCGTTCATGATCTGGTATAAATTCTTAAAGGTAGGTTCCTCAATGGCTTTACTTACAATACGATCAAATAACTTTAGTGAAAATATTATAAAAATAAATGCAGCTCCATCTGAAAAATTATAAATTAGGATTGCAAAAAGTGTAATAAAAACACAGATAGCAGGCAAAACTATCATTCCAAATTTAAGCCCGAAGTTTCTAAATATTCTTCCAGAAAGAATGGATAAAACAAATTCCGCCGATTTTATAAATGCGAAAAAACCGCCTAAAATAGCTGTAAGATTTTCAGGGGAACTTGCCTGTGATTTTGCATTTATTAAAAAACTATAATCAACAAAATAAAAAGCCATTGTAGAAAAACCCCCACAAATAGCAATATAAAAAATATACTTTTGCCTCAAGAGCCTCTTTAGACTAATGTCGCTTTTAATTTCTGATTTTTTTTCTTCGACTTTTTGTTCGTCTAGTTTAAGTTTCTTATTAATCCTGAATAGTAGATAAAGTGCTATTGAAATTCCTCCAATAGCAATAAAAAAAAGATCATACCGTGATTTAAAAAATGGGACCAATAATGGAATGGATAAATACCCAATAATAGATGATAATGTCCCACCCGAACTAATAATTCCAGCATACTTTTTTCCTTCACGGATGTTATACATTTTTAAAAGCAACCCAGATTGCTCAAGTCCTGATATGGTCAGAAAAGGCATGGCAAATAAAAAGATAATAAAACTAAGCCATTTTGTTCCGTCAGCATCAGTGAAATACAGGGAACATCTGAAAAAAATGGTTGCAACTAATAGAAAAAATAATCCGCCGACAAAGGCGCCATACCCACTCTTCTTTAATAAATAACTATATCCCTGTACTGTAATGTATCCAACTATGCCGGATAATAAATAGCCAACTGGCAAAAAATCACTTCCAAAATTATTAACAAATTCTGCATTAGCTATTGAGAAAAAAATTGAAACAAAAATTGCGGAGAAAAAAGAATGCATAACCAATAAAATAAGCTTATTTAATTCCTCGTCTCTAAATAACAAATTCTTTATCCTAGATTTCATACTTTATTTGCCTTAAATACTGCTCTTTTAAAACGAATATGGACATTATGATTACTTACGTCAATAATCAAAGTATTTCTTAAATCATAAGGTAATAAGTCAGCACATTTGAGAATATAATCGTTCCATTCATTCAACAGCTCAATTTTATCATGAAATTCAGATTTTAATCTTAAAGACGTATGAAGGTTGTAATCGAAATCGAAAAGTTTTTTAATATCTGAAAACCCAACATTTTCTAGGTATTCAATTAATTCAGAATTTAAAAGAAAACACCTGTTCTCCGCTAGAGTATTAAATTTTGCAAGTTTATCTTTTTTACGTATCGTACTTACATAAAAATCAAAATCATTTTCATTTAAATTCGGATTCCAAAATATAACATCCCCCCCATGTTTGAGCAAAGAATAAATTTTTTTAAAAATTCTTTCCTTTTTATGTTGTGGTATTTCGTGAATAAACATTTTACAGACAACAACATCGTATGTATTGTCTGGCAAGTTGATTTCAGATGCATCCTGATTAATATAATTTATTTTGACCTTACTCCCATGGTTCGTCACATAATTATCAAGATATTTCTTAGCTTTATTAATTTGCAGAAGACTATTTTCAAGAAGATGATAATTAAATGAAAGTTGAGGGTTATTTTCTAAAATATTTAACAGCACAGAGCCGTATCCACCCCCAATATCAAGAAGTTTGGAACCCGTTTTCAAACGTAACACCTCAATAAATTTTGAATAAACTTCCTTTGTCTCACCGTGTATTAGTGTGTAATCTACGTTCCTCTTTTCGTAATCACTTTGTTGATCTGCCATACAGTTTGAAATTTAGCGTAAGTAAATAATTTCTTGATTGCTGGGGAACCCAGGGAACAAAACCGTTGTATGAATTAATAGAATTACCATTAGCCGTTCTAGGTCCTGGGGAATAATAATTTGAGTTAAAAAGATTATTTACTGTAAATTGAATTGTTACAAAATCAAATTTTTTATGTTGATACATCAATGACGTAAAAAAAACCACATAAGAAGGAATTATATTTGCACTGTCAATACCTGTGCTTAATGGAACAGTTGTTGTTGTACCAACATATTTATCACCTACATAATTATTTCTTAAATTAATATTAAAATCGTGATTTCTTATAGCTTTATGATAATTAATTATAAAATTCGCCTTGAAAGAAGCGATATCCGCAATTTTTTTAGATTCGAAATTTACTTGATCTTTAATTTTAGTTTGCTTTGCAATTGTGTATGTAGCATTAAAAGTAAAATTAAAACTTCTCCTCTTAGGCTGATATACAAAGTTTGCCTGTGAACCTATAATTTCATAGGTGCCGACATTTTGATTCTGTGTTTTTGTAGGATTATTTAGATCGACAGCACTTGCTACTGCATCGCTAATAATGGAATAATATCCAGATAAATTCCAATTAAACCTTGATGTCTGTCTGTTTTGCAATACTAATTCGAAATTCTGAATTTTTTCAGGCTTCAAGGTAGGATTAGGGTTTCTGGAAGCGCCTGTCGCAAACTTCGTAAACTGCGAAGGGTTTTGAATACCACGTGCATAAATACCCTTTATAATTAATTTTTTTATAGTAAATACTGCTGCTATTTTAGGATTAAATATGCTGCCAAATCCTCCATTACTTCTGATCTTGTTGTAATCATAACGTCCACCAGCAGTTATATATAACAATGAATCAATTACTTTATACGTCAATTGCGAATATAAACCTAAGTCAATAGTATTGTACTGATTTCCTCCTTGTTGCTGGAAAGAAACAGTACCGAAGTTTTCAGCAAGCGAAACACTTGATTGATCGCTTTCTTGTTCCCCTGCAAAAAGTTTATACTGAAGGTAGTCTCCCTGTAATTGACTACTTCTAAGATCAATACCCGACAAAAGACTTAGTCTGTTTTTGGTATAATTAACTTTTAGGTCATTTCTGAATTGGCGTGCCTTATAATAAAAATAAGTATTCTGCCATCCGTGTTTCTTTCCATCAATTAAAGAGTCAGGAAAAATGAGATTAAACATAGTTGGATTAGAATAAGAATTGGGTTTTAGCAGGCCATAAAAGGAATTATAAGAAACAAAATTGGAACTCTTGTCAAGCCCATCTATTACATAAGATGAAGAATTTGAAAAAGAAATATTGTCAAATTGTTTATTGTAATTTAAATAAAAGGTAGAATTTGTTGGAGTCCACTTACTGCCATTGGCAGTACCAGCAGCAAAAAGATCCTGATAATAATTAAATCCCTCTTGAGTTCTCCAAGTTCTAAAGCCAGCTTCAAAATTTAAAAAATTTAATTTACCTCCAAAATAATAATTTGAAGCACTATTAGAATAACCAACTTTAGAACCATTTACAGTGCGCAAATAACGTTCCTTATCTATTTGTTTTGCTTTAGACAAAAGTGACTGCAGAGAATCCGGATTTATAGTTAAGGTACTGGTGCCATAACCTGTATAATAATCATAAAATTGACTTCCTGGTGTGAGACCTAAATTAGAAACTAGATTATTTAATTCATTCGTTGTAGTTGAAGGATTATCGATATAACTTAAACTTTGAAGTTTTTCGGTACTATAATTTAACTTGTCGAGATCATTAGGATCGTAATTATAAAAACTAGTACTGCTAAGATCTTGTTCATCAGTAAAAAACGTTCGCCCTGTCAGTAAAAAGGAAATGTTTTTATTTTTTCCACTTACATTTATATCTGCGCTTTTTGTACCAAAACTTCCGCCTAAAGCTTTTGCCGTAGCTCCAATACTCATACCATTACTTTTATATTTATCTGAGTTTTTCTTTACAAATTCGCTATGTGTTTTAGTTATAATATTAATAGCGCCGGCAAAGGCTCTTGCTCCATAAATAGTTGATGCAGGACCATAAATAATTTCGACTGCACTTATGTTAGATAAAGGGTATTGACGAGATAAATATGCAATATTAGACCACACATCATTTTCTTCAATGCCATCAATCATAACTAGTGTCCGTTCCGTATTTTCCTGTCGGAATCCGCGTTGGTAAACATTCGCATATGTTGCTGAATAAATTCTTGAAATATCGAAACCTGGCTGATCGGATAATAAATCAATAATATCAAGATACCCCCTTTTTGAAAAGTCACTTTCTTTAATT
>JBIKOX010000136.1:0-8348 GCA_044357775.1 Bacteroidia bacterium
CCAGTACTGTAGCAGCAACGAGATCGACATCCTCAGGTTTTTTGGATACTGAAGTTATTTGACGTCCTGAAATACTATCTTGAACTTCATAAAACAGGTCTTTAAATAATTGAGGGTCACCGTCAGAAATATAATTTCCTGTTTTTGAATTAATGTACCTAGCTATATTATTCTTGGCTTCGGTTTTATTATCCTGCGCAATAGAAATCTCAGAACTTAGTTTAAAATAATTACTGTTTTTTAATCCCAAACACTGCTGATATTGATTAAGTAAACGAAGCGATTCATCAAAATCTCCGGAAGCGTAAAAGTCTTCTGCTAAACGAAATTGACCTTCACATTCCTTTTTTTGAGCTGAAAGAATTCCCGAGCAAAACCAAAGAACAATAAAAATTATTAGCCTTATTTCTTTCATTTCTGCATTAATTTAAATAGTTAATTTTTAGGCTTTCCCACAACTCATTAAAATTCTTATTCTTTTCATCAAATTTCCAAAGACTCTCAAATAATTCATTTCCTAATTCAGCTTTTAATCCTGATTCATTTACTGTTCCCTTTAGAAAATTTAAATATCTTTCAATTCCTATTATTTCCTTCAATGCACACTCTGTTGTTAGCGGCCAAACTTGTATCAAACCCGACTGACCAACTGAAACCGCATAATTGTTATCAGGCGATATGCTAAGGTTGCGTATCCATAAATCTTTTTCCCTAAAAACAAGATCCTCCTCTAATATTCCTGTGTTGATTAATCTTTTAACACGTAAAGAATGATCTAATGAACTCGTGATAAGAAGTGAATTATCTGACGAAAAATTTAATCCTGTAACCATTGAAACATTTCCCCTTAACTGATTATCAAAGTTGTAATTGGTTAAAGCTTGTTTATAGATTTTTACGGTTCCATTTGTCCCCCCTACGCTAATAATCTTTCCATCCTTACTCACAGTTAAAGCCGAGATATTTACTGAAAAATCAAATAATTTTTCTGATGATAATGTATTGCCTTTACTATCAATAGTTATTTTACTTAATGTTTTTCCTTCAGAAATAAAAACATTGGTTTCTCCGTTTTTTGTATAGCACGCTGAAGCATTAACTGTGGAATTCTCAAAAGATCCAATATTTAGGTCATTAATTAGTTTGAAAGTACTTTTGTCGAAACTAAGCAAGTGAGTACTTTTCTCAAATACACAAATTATTGAATAATTAACTTCCGATGAAATAAAATAAATTCCTGAGCATTTGTTACCCTGCTTAAATAATGGCATGAGTATATCGTTACCATTTGCTATATCCCAACCCATTAAAGTACCCGTTATTGATCCAGCAATTATAAATTTTTTATCTGAACTTAAAGCTACATTAGAAAAATTTTCAGGATATTTCTTACTGGAATTAATTGATTTGATTTCTATCGGATTACCTGAAATCTCCCATCTTCTTATTACACCTTCATCGCCGGTTGTTACAAACTGATTATTACTAATGAATACCAAAGCCCTTTCATCATAAGAGTTTGGTAGTTTAATATCCTTTCGTGTACGGATTATTTTAGTAAAATATCTTGTCAATTGCATTTTCAAAGCTTCATAAATCACCCTGTTCTGAATCGGACCACCTAGTTTTCGATTTAGGGCATAAGAAAGGAACGCAAGCTGCAAACTTAATGTATCTTTATTGGGATCAGCAACTAATTGGCTTGATTTTAATGCTATATTTTTTGTTTCCGCAAGCATACGCAAGCGATCAACTTCTTTTTTAGAGTCAATTGCTTTTTGAGTTTCTACCTTTGCGATATTTGCACTTAAAACTGCTTCCTTACGCTGTTGTGAGGCGACCTCAGCAGAGTCTTTTGCACGTTGTGTAGCATTTTGCGCAATCAATAAAGAAGTTTTTGACTGAATTAATGCAGATTCTGCAATTTTTTTCTGTTCATTTGCGAAGATCGAACTTTCTTTAGCATTATCTCTTTCTTCAGAAGCTTTACTCCGTTCAATATCAGCTATGTCTCTTTCACGAATCGCCATTTTATTAGAATTATCAGCCTCACTTTTTTTAATCAAGGCTTTTTTCTCTGATATTTTCGCTTTTTTTTCATTTTGATATGAACTAAAACCAAAATAAACAGCAAGGCAAAAAGCTACTGCAATAATTGAAATGAAGATCCGTAATCGGAGAATAGCTGATTTTCTTTTCTTTTCTATTCCATGAATCTCTCTATTCTTCTCAAATTGCGAGTATTCTAAAAAATTAATGACTCTATCGAAGGAAGGATCATACCTTTTTGCCCATACTTGGTTTGGATTTTGATTTATTTTCCAGTTCATTGCCATCTGCAATTCCGGATCCCTCCAAATACCAGTTTTACCTTCCTCATATAGTTTTGCAGATTGTGCAAGCCTCATATATAATTCAGCTGATTCAACCTCTTCATTTACCCATAAAATCAGACGTTCCCAAACACGCATTAAGCTTTCGTGAGAAATATCTATAACAGTATTCTCATCCAATACAACCCCTAATGGAGGCATTAAAAAACTTCTACCAGGTATCCTAAAAATATCAATGATACTTTTAATTTCTTGAACACTTACATCTGAAAATTCGCATATTTCACGAACAATAGTTGGACGTCTCGTTCCTCTTCCATCATCACTTTTTTCAGTAAGTGCTCTGAATAATTTTTTACAAACCTCTCTTCCATTATCATCAGCAATTTCATAATAAGCCTCTTCAGCATGAAGCGACAAGGCTTTGGACATTGCACCTATAGATTGATAATGAATTAAATCAATTGGTTCATCTGGGTTGCTATTTTTTTGCCAGAACTCCCAGGTGCGCATTAAAGCATGCTGCAAGATTGGTAACTGATCAGGGTTATCTCCTACATCGTTCAAAAGTGTGATCAACAAGGATTTAGTAATTTCAGCACCACCAACCGCGATAGGACCTGTTATCGCAACCTTTCTTTCTTCGCGTGTCATACGTGGGATTAAATATTGCCCTTCATTAATAGCCTCCGGTAATCCTCGGAATTCTGTACAATCTCCCAAGAAATCTGAACGCATTGTAAAAACAACGTAAATAGGCAATTGCTCAAACTTAGAAGCATTAATTAACATGTTAATAAAAGAAACAGAATCTCTTGTCCCTTTATTTTCTGATTTTTCATATTTAGAAAAACGAAAAAGCTCCTCGAACTGATCAACAACAATAAGTATATTTTGTTTTTTTTTCCAGGATAGTTGCTTTAAGGCATTACCAATTCCACGATCATTTCTTCTTAGTATAGATTCTATAATTTCAGGAGAGGTATCGTTAAAAGAGTCTGAACCCAAAATTTCCTCATTACACATTGCAACGGACAGATTGCCAATTGGGTCGTTCCCGGGCCTGAATGTGCAAATGCGCCATGATGAACCTGCTTCTGCTAAATACCCAGAATGCAGTGAAGGTAGTAATCCTGATTTTACCAAGGAAGATTTACCACTTCCAGAGGCACCAATAACAGCAAGAAATCTTGTTTTACTAAGCTTATGAATTAATTCATCGATCTGTTTTTCACGACCAAAAAACAAATACTCTTCTTCTTCTTCAAACGAACGAAGGCCAGGAAATGGATTAAAATATTTTTGCTCCGTCATCATTTAATTTCGTTAATAAATTCTTCTAGTAAATTAAAATTATTATCAGTTAAAATAATAACTTTTACTTCATGCGACCTAAATCTCTCTTTTTGTTGTGTTAGAGGTGGAGCAATAAAAACAGTTTTAGCAAATAATGGTTTTTTTCTGCCGTAACCATTAATCTTTAAAAGGTCTCTGGTTTTTGACCTCAACCATAATTCATTTCCTAATCCATAATATATTAAAACAGCATCGCAGATTTTTAAGTTTTCCTGATGATCTAGCCTTAACTCCGTTTGATCTCCTTCAAATGCAGGAAGAATGACTTCAAATCCCTTATTAAACAAAAAATCTTCTACAGGAGCAATTCCATCAAGGTCCGATTGGTCACAAATTAAATAGATCTGTTTTGGTCCAACTGAATCATCAGATAAATTATCTTCTATGACTTCTTTCTTCGATTCAGACAGTTTATCTGTGATAGCAAATTCAAGATCTTCAAGAGGTGAGATTATCAAATCTGCACCAGACAATAATGTTTCGCTACCTTGTAACTCTTTTATAAATTTGTTTTGTCGTTCATCTTCAATATTAGCTTCCGGTGCCATCCATATTAATCGATCTATCTTTCTTTGCTTAATAATTTCAGCTGAAACTTCGTTTTGAATTTGTGTTTTTGATTTTTCTGTTCCTTCTGGAACAAGCCCGAATTTAGTTCCAATTAAATGAATACTCATTTCACAGTCACTCATTATTTCCTTAATTTCTTCAATATAGGCATCAGCTTCAAGTGGCAAGTTTTTATCAGGAAGCACTATAAATCCTTTGTCGGACAGCATTCTGCTAATAGTTTCCCTATTCTCTTTTATTTCTGAACTTGTTTCAGCTAAATAAATTTTTCTTTTTGGTTTAGAGATTTCGCTGAACGTTTTAATGACTACATTTTCTTTACCTTGACCATTCAATTTTTCAGAAGCATCAATACCCGAAACACTCGCCTCATTTTTACCAATCTCTTCCAGCAAACTTGCCAAATCGTGAGCTAAATCATCTAATTTCGCCCAATAAGCTAATTGAGCATCCTTGCCATACAATTTACTGAATTCTCTTGGCTTTCCAGTTTCAGGTTCAATTTTAAAAAACTCATAGCCTAGCTGCCCTTGTATTACTATTGGATGGTGATTTATATCTACTGGCGTTTTTATAACTTTAAATATGCGGGATTTTGTTCCAACTAATGCTCCAATATTTGTTTCAGCTATTCTATGAAATTCATTAACTTCCCTAACACACCATTCAGACTTTACATAACGTGGCGAATGAATTGAAACCATGATAGCAATGTCAGGCAATTGCTGCAATATTTCGTCACTAAATACATGATTGCCGTCAAGATCCTTATCGCGCCATATATTTGGTCGATAACCTAATAATTGTGCAAGTCGAATTTCAAGTGACCTATGAAATTCAGAAACCCATCCTGGCTCACCTTCAATTAAAGCTTCATCATCGATGTGCGCATAACTAATAAATATATCTTTCTTAAACTTCAATCCTTATTATTTTCTTTTATTTTTTGTAATAATGGCAATAGATAAAACATATCTAAATCCTTATCTTTATTAGAACTATCTAATTTTTCAAAAGGAATTAATTGATCATGAATTTTAAGTGTATCTTTTAATATTTTTTTTAAATTTTTATCTGTCGATGGTAAATTTCCATAAGTAAAATCAAAAGCAAACTTTTCGGCTGACCACCTATTATGCTCAATTGGTGCTAGGTAATTAAAATGGGATTTTATCTCACCATTAGTAAAGGACTTTAAACCAAGTTTTCTTAATATGTAAATTTTAACATCTAAATGTCGTGCAACATACCTATTAGATTCTTTTTTTCTGTCTGTTAAATTATTCCATTGTGCATTAATACCAAATATTGAAGTGATTTTTTCAGCTGAATTTTTCGTATATTCTTTAGTAAAGTTTATAACTAATTGTTCAATTTGCTGCAAAGGTTCACCATGCTTTACCTTAAACTCTAATACTTCTTTTTGTATGCGTTCCAAAAATTCCTGATTATTACTTTTTTTAAAATGCTTATTTAATAATTCGTTGAATTCAAATTTAATTGAGTAATAATAATTTATCGCTTTAGCTAGAATTTCAGTTTCGTTTGATGCATCAATCAAACGATTAACACTACATACGTCGGTATATTTTCGCACTAAATGAATTACAATTTCATTCTTATACTTTTCTGATAATGATTGCCTTTCTAAATTGTCACCATCTAATAATGAAAGAACTTCAGTTTCTTCTGGCAAACAAACAACAATAGGTACTTTTCTAATATTTTGAGTTTTTTCGTAAAGAAATTGACGAAAATGTAGGGCGCTACTAAATAATTTCGCGTCTTTATTTCCAAAAAAGTATGCAATATCAATTGAATCTATTGAGTTTATAAACAAAGAATTCCATTTATGTTTTGTAGAAAAATTATCATTTTCTAACTCTATAGGAACAATGTTTAAAAAATTTGAAATATTAGGAAATTTTTTAAACACTGATTTTAAATATACTTCGGCATTTTCACAAATTACAAAAACCTTTAAATTATTCTCATCTCCGTATTGACTTAAAATACTATTTTCTAATAAAAAAGAGGTTGCAATATCATTATTGCCTACAATGCAAATTATTTTTTCTTTATCTCTTATTGTTTCTCCATCAATATAATTGTGAGGTGGAAATTTATCATAAATATACTGTGCTGTTATATTATTTATATTAAAAGGACTTGTTTCAACTAAGTTTTTATTTGATGATTCTTGATAATCAGAAACTAAATTTTTAAGATCAGCGTCATTTATTTTAACCATTAGTTTAAGAATACCGCCACCATAATTTCTTTTTTTTATTCTAGAAATCATTTGTGCTAATATGATATTTGTATCATCTTCAGAGGTGGCTATAAAAACAATTTTAGCCTTATTAAGTCTCGCCTTTTTAAAAAGACTTAAATTATAAGATGTTTCAGATAAAACTACGCCTCCATTTTCTCTTATTGTTAAGGTATCTATGCCAACAGGTTCTTTTGATACTAAAACGACTTTACGCCCCGCTTTGGCTAAATTAAGTGCTACTTGATTGGCTGTTCGAGATAAACCAATAACAACTACATGATTGAAAATAAAAGATTTTTTAATAGTATTTAGAGCTAATTTCACTATAAAAAAAAGCAAAATTGAAGTAAGTAATACTAAAAAAGCAACTGTTATATAAAAAATGGTATTCAAAAAATAAAGATCTTAAATTTTAACTCAGTAAAGTCAAGCAATTTAACGAAAATTGTTGATACTATATGGGTAGATTTAGTTTTATTTTTTTTTGTAAAAAATTCCCAATTATGCTTTTAATAATAAGCCTTTTAAAAAAAATTAGGGACGGTCTTCACTTTGATTTTTACGTTGTTTTTTTCTTATTAAAAAGGGTATAATAATGCCAATTAGAATTCCTAAACTAAACAAAAGCCCTATATTACTGATCCAATTCAAATTTTTCAACAACAATATAAACGCTAATAATGTAAAAATGCACACAAGAAAAATGATGTTTTCTTTTGTTATAAAAAAATCTCTTACCGACTCAAAAAATAACGCTACTATTACCCCAATTACTGCAAAAATTACTAAAATTATTAAACATAATACAACTACATGCTGAATAACAGCTAGTTCTTTTTCCCATTGCGTTTTATTTGAAATACTTGCTGAAACTGGTAACTCAATTTCAAGTTCATTTGGCAAAGGAATTCTAACTTCAGTTAAATGCGTTGTGTCTCCTTCAGGAAAAAATTCATCTAAGGCTATATTCAATGTTTTATTTTCATTAATTAGCTTTTCCATAATAGCTAACATTGATTTATCTTGTTTACTAACGCCAAAAGTATATGCAGCCAATAGTTTTTGAATATCTTTATTGCCCAAACCATTATCATTTCCCATTGACCAAACAGCCACACCTTTTAAACCTTTTAAATTAGCATATGCTAATTTTTCCTGAAATGCTGGTAAAAAACCTTCATCTAGTTTTAATAATTTTAAATCCGAATATTTTAATATTTTTACAGAATCATCACCAAAAAGCTTTATTTCGTTGGTTGGAAGTGAAAGTAATAATTTCTCTTCTAGCATTCTTTCAGATGATATTGCTTTGTTATCCAGATCTTGCAATAATGTGGCATAATGATTTAAACCATCATCAATTAATAAAACATTCCAAAGTGCATCATGAGTTATTCCAACAGACAAACTATCTTTTTCAGGATTATATAAACCTGAAAATGAGCTATAACCCATAACAATAAATCTATCCGCATATTTATTTAAATCAGCAAAATCTTTACTTGAAACATTATAAGGAAAATATTGGCTATATGAGGGAAGTACTATAGATATCTGATATCTTTCTGGATCAATCCTATCAAATTTTTCTCTAAATAACTTAACCATTTTAATGAATTTAAAAGCATCCGAATCTGGAACTTGTTGAAAATCCAAACAAATACCACCACCTTTAGCTGAAACAACAAGGTTTGTAACATCATAAACCAATTTATTTATCTTATTCTCCCAGTCTTTCGAAAACAATTGAATGTTTTTTTGTAAACCGTAACTTGAAACACATAAATCAACTTTACAATTTCCATTTGATTGTT
>JBIKOX010000198.1:0-5287 GCA_044357775.1 Bacteroidia bacterium
GCGAAACAGAATAGCCAAAATAGGCTACACGGTCATATAATTCAAAATTATAATTATAATAATACTGGCCTAACCAAAAAGGATGAAAACCATATATTGTTTTATCACCTATATATCTATCAAACCTTGTACTATCATCATCTTTATCCCTTCCGGAATATTCAGCCCATTGTATCTCCGTTTTATAATACCTTTTGCTGTCATATAAGTTTAAATGTTTAGATTCTTCAATGGCGTGCAAACTCCATTCAATTAATGGTCCGTTTAAGGTTGGCGAAAGTCTTTTAATTACATCACCTAAAAGTTTTTCATTTATTTTAAAAACTTCTAATTTTAGTTTTAATGCTTTCATGCTATCTATCCTTGCGCTAATTGTATCTTTTAAGCTAAATATTTGAGATTTTAACGATGGTTTTCTGAATTTATGTTTTGCCAATAAAATTTTAAAATCCTTATAAAATGCTTTTAATGAATCCCTAGAAAAAACTCCTCCTGTTGATTTTGGTATTTTAATACCTGCTACCTTTGCAGAATCAATTTTTGGAACTTTTGGTATTTCTATCTTGGGTAAACTAGGTTTTTGGCCCTTTAAGATTTTTGAAACTTGTATTTTTTGATTATTTTTTACCTTCGTTGTATCATCCGCAAGCGCAGTTTCAGATTTTGGAGATAGTTTTTCTTGTGGTGGAATACCATGCGCGTATAATCCAATAAAAATTTGGAATAGTAAAAATGAAACTATACGCGTTTTTTTAACCATAAAAAAACTAAACTTATGAAGTTAAAATTTAGGATTGCTAAAATAACAAATTTAGATGCTTTAATATAATTTAATTATTTTTATATTTTTAAAACATAACCGCCTCTTAATACTAATAACCTTGCGAATCATTTTATTTCTTATCTCTTGGCTTATATATCTGCTTTTGGTATCATGTGGTACTTCGCCAAAGCAATACGTGGAAGCTGGCGATGAAAAAAGGATTGCTTTAGATTTTAATGGTGCCATTGCAGATTATTCCTCTGCAATTATTGCAAAACCAAAAATGTATCAAGCGTGGCATAACCGAGGCGAATGTCAAATGCAGCTAGGACAATACAAATTAGCTTTTGTTGATTTTAATGAAGCGCTTAAGTTAAAACCTGATTTTGCTAGTGCAATATACAATAAAGGAATTTGCCTATTAAAGATAAAAAAATATGCCGAAGCTCTTAAATGCATTGATATTGCTTGCAAATTGGACACTACAATTAAAGCCGACTTAATGTATGCCAATTGTTATTTTTATTTAGGATATAACCGCGAAGCTGTGCATTATTTTACAAATTCATTGTTTTTAATGCCCGACTCTGTTGGTTTGTATTTAGGCAGAGGCATTGCAAATTATCAACTTGAAAATTTAACAGCTTGCAAATGTGACCTTGCAAAATACATTGAAATGGGAGGGGTTAATACACTGAGCTATAGGCAACTAGGTTTAGTTTATTTAAAAAGCGGAAATAACCCAGTTTATATTGATAGCGCTATTGTTTGTTTAGAATTATTTAAATCACAAACAAAAATAATGGATAAGGCTGCTTCAAAAGCGCTTGTTTTATCTTATTTAGCAAGAGGAAAAAACCTCATGGAAATGGAAAAAGAAATTGATGCCTTAGCAGATATTTCAAAAGCTATTGAGTTGGATCCTGCAAATGCTGAAGCTCTTTTTCAACGAGGAAAAATTATGATTTCATTAGAGCAAAGTGCTGATGGTTGCCTTGATTTACAAAATGCCTTAAAAAACGGAAATACTAATGCTCAAGAATTAATTAATATTTATTGTGGCGAGTTTTTATAATAGCTTGTTTATAACTATTTTTTTAATTTTTTTATTTAATATATTTATTTCAATATCTTGTGTAAAGTAATCTTCTTTTTTTTAATTAAAAAACTTTAAAATTGAAAGAAAATAAAAAAGAAACCAATACTGGTTCACATTCAATAGCTAATAGCTTATTGCAAAATAAGCAAAATGGTAAAAGTTTACCAGCTGCATCAACCACACAATTAAAAGAAATTAGCGTTGTACAAAAAGTGGAAGAAGAAGAACCTTTGCAAGGTAAATTTGCTCCTGTGCAAATGGTAGAGGAAGAAGAACCGATGCAAGGTAAATTTGCTCCTGTGCAAATGGTAGAAGAAGAAGAACCGCTGCAAGGTAAATTTGCTCCTGTACAAATGGTAGAGGAAGAAGAACCTCTTCAGGGAAAATTTGATACTGCGCAATTAGTTGAAGAAGAGGAACCTCTACAGGGCAAGTTTGAAACTGTTCAAAAACAAGAAGCAAAAGCAGAAAATAAAACAGGATTACCTGATAATTTAAAATCAGGTATTGAGAACCTTTCTGGCGTTGACATAAGTGATGTTAATGTACATTACAATTCAGATAAGCCTGCACAACTTAATGCGCATGCATATGCTCAAGGAACAGATATACATGTTGCCCCAGGACAAGAAAAACATTTGGCTCATGAAGCATGGCATACCGTGCAGCAAAAACAAGGACGCGTGCAACCTACCACTCAATTGAAAGAAAGTGTGCCTGTGAATGATGATGCGGGTTTGGAAAATGAAGCCGATGTTATGGGAGCAAAAGCAATGAATTTTAAATAATTAATTGAATTTTTGTGAAACAAAATACGAAAGAAAATAATAATACATCTAATGCAATTGCCAACCAGGCATTACAAAAAAAAAGTGATGGGGTTTCTTTGGAGCCACCTTTAAATATATTAGCAATAACATCAAATAAAAAGATAGAAAATAGATCAACTAAACAAGCTGTTGTTCAGAAGATGTATGATAAAAGTAAATTTATGGCTGAAACCGAGGGAGGTGTTCTTGTGATGAGAGGTGGAGGAGTTAAAGATGTTGATACATTAGTTGATGAATACGACAAGCTTCAGAAAAATTGGTCGAAGGGCAAAAAAGAAGATCTAGTTTACCTTCATGAAGAAATTGGTAAAGCTATTGAAGGATGGCTAGAATTCCATAAAGATGAAACAAGACAGGCTGATAGGTCAAAAAAATTCCGGGATTTCCTCAAAGGTAATTACGCTCTTGAAAAAGATCGCTTGACGATGAGGGGCACTCCTGAAGAGGAGAAAAATTTAGAGTCTTCTGATTTTATAAAAAAAAGAAAAGCCAATCATGAAGGTTCTGGCGACGGCCTTTTCAAGAAATTAGGAGAAATGGTTAATGCCATGGTGCCAAATAATGGCGATAGCTCAGCACTTGAATTAGCAGTTAAAGTTCCAACTGGCGCTGGCACATTATATGTTGGAGGAAAAATAGGATTGGAAGCAGAAAAGGATGAAGATAATGTTAAGATAAGTGCGGAGGTGGATCTTTTACTTGGTGGAACTGTCCCTGGAATTGCAGAAATTACCGGTTCACTAGGTAGTTACGTTGAAGCAGAAGCTGCAAGTGCTTCTGAAGCAATAGAATTAATGTCCTACGGACTTTATCAGAAAGCTCGTGCCAGTAAACTTTGCCCTGATAGTCTTACCAATACAATTTGGGGCGGAGGTAAATCAGGATCGCTGGGTTTTGCGGAAGCCGAAAATAAGAATGCAGAAAGGGAAGCGAGGATATTTAAACCACTAAAAGAAAAACGCGACAAGCTAACTAACGAAATTGCTATCCTTTCGAATCAGTTGCAGGCTGGAAAAGCAGTTCTTGAAAATATTGCTAAATTAAAAGAGAAACAGGCAGACCTTGCCGAGGTGAATGAAAAAATCGAGCATACCAGCGTAGAAACAGGTGAGAAGGTTGGTATTGCAGCTGATGTAGGTGTTGGTGATGTTGCTAAAATGAGTGGAGAAGCTTCGGCAAAAAAAGGAACTAAAATAGACCTAGGCGCTATTGAAGAAGCGAAGGGTGATCAAATCGGAAAGGCTGGAAAACACGGCGAACTTGCAAAAATTGGAAAAAGCGTAACAGGTTATGAACTCAAAGCCTCAGTTGAAGTTGGCCCTGGCTCTGCAGAAATAGCTTACTCAAGAGGTTATGCAGAGGGAAAATTAGATTCTAGCGAAATACAGGTATCTGGTGAATTCGCAATTCCGGTTTCTAATTCTGTTGCAAACGCAATTATCCCGCCAATCGTAGATCTGGGTGCGCGCGGTGCAGAATTTATCCGTCTCCGTGTTCTTAAATCTGAAGAAGCTAATAATCCTAGCGGAAGTGGGGTTGCTACAAATTACATCATGGGTGAAGCATTAAGTTTCTCTTCATTACAAAGTAGCGAAGGTGATCTACTATCTAAGATAGAAAAATTTGACCCTGATAAAAAACATGATACTTTAGAAGGAAAGGTGGCGTTAAAAATTAGCATTAAAGGAGATTTTCATAAAGGAGGAGTAAGTATAGAGCTTTCTTATATTAAAGAATTAGGGGTGGATGCAGGTGTTTTCAACGGTAAACAAACTAAAGGTCAACGCTTAATAAAAGGCGAGATTGGCGGTGGTGCTGTTAAATGGTCATAAACAACTTTAGAATTTAGCATAAAATGGGAAAAACTAAAACGCAGCTTCATCGTGATATTACTTTTCAACAAGGTGGCAACAAACAGGTAACCGTTACCGTAATTAATATTTTGGTATACGCCAGTCAGAATAACGCAGACGTAATTATAACACTTAGTTGTAAACCGACTTCCTATGCGGAGATTGATACAAATGAATTATTCGGATTACAGATAGAGAACAGGTTAGGGGCACTCGATCATGAATTTGATAAAGAAAAAAATATTGAAATCGAAATACGCTTAAAAGAAGAAAATGTTGATATTGTTATTGATAAATGTAAAGATGCCGAAGGAATAAAAAAGGCGATAATTTTAAGTGATAATGAACCGGTTTCCAACATTCTAAAATCTTGTGAGAGTTGGTTAGCTTTAAACGTTAAACAAAATATTGATCTTCCTTCACATCTCCATGGAAAAGGGCTATTAAAAACAGGGTATTATACCGTGCACAGAGAAGAAAAAAGAGAGACTAATACTTTAATGACAGAATTATTATTGACTTTTTTCGAAAAGAATTCCATAAAATTTCTCAAACAAAATGATCGTAATGAATACCAGATTCGCATCGTGTACGCTGAAAGTGCATGGAATTGTTTCATTTACTTGATAGAATCGACCAACCAAATAATGGTTGCAAATATTTATCCCGAAATTATACCGGTTAATAAGCGCTCATTAATAGGAGAGTATATTACAAGAGCCAATGACGGACTAGTGAGTGG
>JBIKOX010000024.1:0-22423 GCA_044357775.1 Bacteroidia bacterium
AACTGGATGGTAAAATCGGAAGGAACGTCTCTAAAGTTTAAGGTTCAAGATTTAGAAAGTTCAATTGAAGTGTTCACTACACGCCCTGACACTATTTTTGGAGTATCATTTGTAACTTTAGCTCCGGAACATGAGTTAGTTGAAAGCCTGACTACTCCCGAAAATAAAAAAGCCGTTGAAGATTATGTAACCATTGCAAAAAACAGAAGTGAGCGCGAACGCCAAGCTGATATTAATAAAATTACAGGTGTGTTTACGGGCTCTTATGTGGAGCATCCATTTACCGGAAAACAAATTCCAATTTGGATTGGCGATTATGTATTAGCAGGCTATGGAACAGGTGCTGTGATGGCAGTTCCTGCGCATGATAGCAGAGATTATAGTTTCGCCAAATTTTTCAACTTGCCAATTTTAGAAGTAGTAGCTGCAACATCGAATGTCACCCTGAGCGGAGTCGAAGGGTCATACGATGCTAAAGAAGGAAAATTAATAAACTCTGATTTCTTAAATGGATTAGAGGTTAAAGAGGCCATCAAAAAAGCCATTGCAGAAATTGAAGAAAAAGGTTTAGGAAAAGGAAAAGTTAATTTCCGGTTGCGTGATGCCGTGTTTGGCCGCCAACGTTATTGGGGAGAACCAATTCCTATTTATTATAAAAATGATATTCCGTATGCGCTTAGCGAAAATGAATTGCCTTTAGTTTTACCTGAAGTAGATAAATATTTACCAACAGAAGATGGCGAACCGCCATTGGCACGTGCAACAAATTGGAGATACAAGCCCCACTCTAGCTCTCCCCAAGGGGGAGAGGACGGAACGGCTTCTTACCCTTACGAACACAGCACCATGCCTGGTTGGGCAGGTAGCTCCTGGTATTTTTTACGTTACATGGATTCTACTAACGACTTGGAGTTTACCTCTAAAAAATTAAGCGACTATTGGAAACAAGTTGATTTATACATTGGCGGTAGCGAGCACGCCACTGGGCATTTATTATACGTGCGCTTTTGGACTAAATTTTTAAAAGATCTTGGATATATTGCAATTGATGAACCCGCTAAGAAGTTGATTAATCAAGGGATGATACAGGGGAGAAGTAATTTTGTGTATAGAGTTAACGGCGAAAATAAATTAGTTTCATCTGGTTTAAAAAATAATTATGAAGTCTCTGCCCTGCATGTAGACGTAAGCATCGTTAATAATGACATACTAGATGTTGACGCATTTAAAAATTGGCGAGAGGATTTCAAAGATGCTGAATTCATTTTAGAAGATGGCAAGTATATTTGCGGTCACGAAGTCGAAAAAATGTCTAAGTCAAAATACAATGTTGTAACTCCTGATGACATTGGAGAAAAGTTTGGTTCTGATACCTTGCGATTATACGAAATGTTTTTAGGTCCGTTAGAGCAAAGTAAACCATGGAATACGAATGGAATTACAGGCGTTCATGGCTTCTTAAAAAAACTGTGGCGCTTGTTCTATCCGACAAGCCAAGGCGACGCTTCGCTTCTCGACTCCGTTCGAAGGGACAAGCTCAGCGTGACAGATGAGGCTCCAACCAAGGGCGAATTAAAAACCTTACATAAAACCATAAAAAAAATTACAGAAGACATTGAACGGTTCTCCTTCAATACTTCTGTTAGTAATTTTATGATTTGTGTGAATGAATTAACGGAAGCCAAATGTAATAAGAAGTCAATTCTTGAACCTTTATTAATTTGTTTATCGCCTTATGCACCGCATATTACTGAAGAGTTATGGCGTCAATTAGGTCATACTGAAAGTATTTCAACAGCACCTTTTCCTGACTTTAATGAAGCGTATTTAGTGGATGATAGTATAAATTATCCAGTGTCATTTAATGGGAAGCTTAAGTTTACGCTGGAATTGCCAGCAGCACTTACAATTCAGGAGGTAGAAGCAGAAGTAATGCAAAACGAACAAACACAAAAATTACTAGAAGGCAAACAACCGAAGAAAGTAATAGTCGTTCACAAAAAAATTGTGAACTTGGTTGTATAATTTATGTAAATTCAATTTGAGGATGAGTCCTGTACCATTTTGATAAAAATAATATCTTAACTATATTTATACCTTCACTCTTTATAACACTATGAATATTTCAATTGTCATTCCATTATTTAATGAAGAAGAATCGTTGCCCGAACTGCATGATTGGATTAAAAGGGTGATGGATGAACATCAGTATTCTTATGAAATTTTATTTATAGATGATGGCAGTAAAGATAAATCATGGCAAGTCATAGAAAGTTTAGCCGTTAAAAATTCTTGTGTCAAAGCAATTAAATTCCGCCGTAATTACGGAAAATCTCCTGGTTTGCAGGTGGGTTTTCAAGAGGCGCAAGGTGATGTGGTGATTACAATGGATGCTGATTTACAAGATTCGCCAGATGAGATACCAGAACTTTATAATATGATTACTTCAGGTAATTATGATTTAGTAAGTGGATGGAAACAAAAACGTTTTGATAATGCATTAACTAAAAATATTCCGTCAAAATTATATAATTGGACAAACCGAAAAATATCAGGAATTAAATTACATGATATGAATTGCGGATTAAAAGCCTATAAAAAAGATGTTGTAAAAAGCATTGAAGTTTATGGAGAAATGCATCGTTTTATTCCTGTTTTAGCAAAAAACGCGGGCTTTGATAATATTGGCGAAAAAGTAGTACAGCATCAAGCGCGCAAATACGGCGTTAGTAAATTTGGTTGGGAACGCTTTATCAATGGTTTTTTAGATTTATTAACCATTACTTTTTTATCTAAATTTGGAAAACGTCCTATGCACTTTTTTGGATTAATAGGAACCATCATGTTTGTTGTTGGGTTAGTTTCTGCTCTATATCTTGGTATTGATAAGGCATATCACGTTTTTAACCATTTACACGCAAGATTATTGACAAATCGTCCTTCATTTTTTATTGCACTTTCATCCATGGTATTAGGCACTATGTTGTTTTTAGCAGGATTTATTGGGGAATTAATTCTAAGAAATTCTGCCGATCGCAATAATTACTTATTAGAAAAAAAAATTAATTTATAGATAATCGCAAGGTTAATCAGTTGTGGTTAATTTAATGTGATTTGCATAGCTCAACAATGCTTGAAGAAAAATCTAAAAGAAAGCCACGTGTTCCTCTATCTTCTGAAGAATTATTTTACTATAAGAAATTAAAGCTCCTAAAAGAACAAAGAAAAATAGAAGACTTTAAAAAAAGCACTTTATTTATTGCCATAAATCGCGTAAATGTATTTTTAGTTTCATTTTTAACCTATGGCTTGTTTAGCATTTTAGTAGCTTGCCATTGGGAAAAATCATCCATTAGTACAGCAGCTTGTTCTTATGAAAAACAAGTAAAACCAAATCAACCACCTTCCATTAATGTCATAAGTATTATTACCTCTGGCGGAGAAAGTATTCAAATTAGAACTAAAGCATTGTTTGATGAACCTCAAGCAAACGATATTATTTTTATTGGAAGAGATTTTATTTTTAATAAAACGCTAAAAGTAAAATTAGGAAATAGAGAGGACACCTTTTGGCAATTTAATACGTACCCAATATTAGCCGTCATTTTATTTGCTTTAGGATTAGGATTTTTTATTTATAATCTAAACAGGCACTTAAATGTTAATGGCTTATTAACCTCGTTTGGTTTATTTATATTGGCAAGTTTGTATTTTTTACTGGTATAGATTTTAATTTAAGTAACGTTTTAATTCTAAAATATAAAGAAATAGAAACGAATATTAATCCCAAGCTCAGCGCTAACCAAACGCCATACACTTTTAGATTAAGAGTAAAAGCAAAAAAATAACATAACGGAAGTGCAATTATCCAATATCCAATAAAGGCCATATAGGTTGAAAATTTATAATCATCTAGCCCTCGCAATACCCCAATAGCAACAACTTGTGTTCCATCAAAAAGCTGAAAAAATGCAGCAAATAATAATAGTTGAGATGCAATTAAAACTATTTCTTGATCGTTACTAAAAATAGTAGGTAAAAATGTATTGAAACAAATAAATAGAAGCGCCATAAAACCCATGGTAAACATAACAGATTGATAGGATGTTTTAATGGCAAGTTTCACTTCCTCTAAATTATTTAAGGAATAATAATTTCCTACTCTAATTGTTGTAGCACTTCCAATTCCACTTGCAAACATATAGGTAAATGCGGCTAAACTTAAGGCAATTCCATGCGCGTCTATTTGTTCTTTTCCAAAAACCCCTGCAATTAATGCGGCAATAGCAAAAGCGGTCACTTCAAATGTAAATTGCAGGGCAGATGCCAAACCATCTTTAAGTAATGACCAAAAATGCAGTGCGTTTATTTTAACTTCCTTATAGTATTTTGCAAACGAATTAACTGTTTTGTGATGAAACACAAATACTAAAAAACCTATTCCCATAAAAACTCTTGCTATAAAAGTTGCCCAGCATGAGCCCATATAGCCAAGTTCTGGCAATCCTGCATGGCCATAAATCAATAAATAATTCAAAATAATATTTATTATATTCCCAATAATGCTAATATACATAGCCGCTCTGGTGTTGCTTAAACCTTCGGTATATTGCTTGCAAACAAAAAACAAGGCCACTGGAATAATTGAAAAAATAAGCACATCAAAAAAGGGAATAGCTAACGTTACAACATCTTGGGGCTGTTGCATGTATGCCAGCAGTGGCGAAGAGAAAAACAGAATGATAAATAAAAGCACTGCTACTATCATATTAATAAATAGGGCGTTTTTAAATAAGGAAGCCTTCTCTTTTTCGTTTTTATGAATATGAGCTTCGGTAATTGCAGGGGTTAATACGTAACTCATACCTATGCTAAATACTAATAAAATGATGAATAAATTATTGGATAAAATACCTGCGGCCTGCTCAGTTTTTCCCAATTTCCCTAAGAAAATATTATCTACCATACCGGTTATAATATGCCCAACTTGAGTTAATATGAGTGGTATTGATAAAGAAATAGTTTCTTTAAGATGCGTATGTTTTTGTAAATTTTTCAATTGGGGAGTAAATGTAATAGAAATTTCGATTATAATAGCGCAAACAATTAGCATAGTTTTGCTCTAAAACATTGGTGTAATGGCTTTTTTCAATCAAATTGTTATTATATTTGTGTTTTACAAAAAAACAATTCATGCATCGCGTAACTCTAAAAGATAAAACCTTTGTCCCATATATTTCTTCAGATAAAATTTCTGAGAGGGTAAATCAAATAGCTCAAAAAATTAATAGTGATTTATTAAAGGACATGCCTTTATTTTTAGTGGTATTAAATGGTTCGTTTATGTTTGCTGCCGATTTGCTGAAGGAAATAAATATACCATGCGAACTTTCGTTTATTAAACTAGCATCTTACCACGGAACAACTAGTACCGGTGTGGTCACAGAAATGATAGGATTAACTGAGGAAATAAAAGGTAGAACGGTAGTTATTGTAGAAGATATTGTTGATACAGTTGTAACGTTAGAGAAATTAGTAACGCTATTAATTAAAAAAGAAGTAAAGCAAATTAAGGTAGCTACTTTTTTATTAAAACCAGATGCTTACAAAAAAGACATCAAAGTTGATTATGTTGGAATGGAAATTCCTAACGAGTTTGTAGTTGGCTATGGTTTAGATTATGATGGGTTGGGAAGAAATATGAAGGAAGTGTATGTACTGGATTCAAAATAATAAATAGTAAAAAATACAAATCATGAGCGACATGTTAAACATCGTTTTATTTGGCCCTCCGGGAGCTGGCAAAGGCACACAGTCTGAAAAATTAATTGATAAATATGGCTTAGTGCATTTATCTACTGGAGATATTTTACGCAGCGAAATTGCAAGAGGAACTGCACTTGGCATGGAAGCTAAGCAAATTATGGATCGCGGAGATTTAGTGAGCGATGAAATTGTTATTGGAATGATTGAAGCAAAGTTAGATGCAACACCTCACGCTAACGGATTTATTTTTGATGGGTTTCCGCGCACCCAAACGCAAGCAATTGCATTAGATGATTTATTGCAGAAAAAAGGAACAGCAATTAGTGCTATGTTAGCGCTTGAAGTGGATAATGAAGAATTGGTAAAACGTCTGTTAATTCGTGGTAAAGCATCCGGAAGAGCAGATGACCAAAACGAAGAAATTATTAGAAATCGTGTAAACGAATACAACAACAAAACATTACCTCTAAAAAAATATTATTCAGAGCAAGGAAAGTTTCACTCAATTGATGGAATAGGTGCAGTCGACTCTATATTTAATCAATTAGTAGAACGCATTGTTTTTGTGAAAGCAGAAATTGAATTAACAATGTTAGAAAATGACATTGAACATTTAGATTTAACCATTAATGATTTTGAAGTAGCGACTGAAATTTCGGAAGAATTAAAAAAAGATATTGAAGACGTTAGAAGGTTAGAATCAGTAAAAAAACCTGCTGTTAAAACTCCAAAAAAATCACAAGTAAAAAAACCTATTGCCAAGAAAGTTATTGCTAATTCTGTCCCTAAAAAAGTAGTTAAGAAAACTGCTCCAGCTAAAAAAGCAACGGTAAAAAAAGCGCCCGTAAAAAAGGTAGCCACAAAAAAACAAGCTGCTAAAAAAACAATTAAGAAAGCAGCTCCAAAGAAAGTACTTAAAAAAGTTGTAAAGAAAAGTACTCCAAAAAAAGTGACCCCAAAAAAACTTATAAAGAAAGTAGCTAAAAAAGCTACTCTAAAAAAAGTAGTAAAAAAGGCGGCTAAAAATGTGGTTAAAAAAATTGCGCCAAAAAAAATAGTTAAGAAAGCTTTACCAAAAAAAGTGATTAAAAAAGTAGTTGCTAAGAAAAAGACCACGCCAAAAAAATTGGTGAAAAAGAAAAAATAAATAACAGAAGTATAATTTATGGAATGAAGATTAAAATCTCTTACATGCCATAACTTATAACTCATAACTAAATAATAGGGTGGATAATAATTTTGTTGATTATGTTAGAATTTGTTGCCGTAGTGGCAAAGGCGGTAAAGGATCAACACATTTGCATCGCGATAAGCTAACTGCTTTTGGCGGCCCTGATGGCGGAGATGGAGGGCGTGGCGGACACGTTATATTGCGCGGCAATAAACAATTTTGGACGCTCATCCACTTAAAATATCGTAAACATATTATTGCCACAGCTGGAGGTGATGGTGGATCTTCTCATAAATCAGGAAAAGAAGGTGATGATGAAATTTTAGATGTGCCTTTAGGAACTGTTGCTCGTGATTTAGAAACAGGAGAATTGATTTGTGAAATTACAGAAGAAGGACAAGAATTTATTTTATTGCCCGGAGGAATGGGAGGCAGAGGTAATGCCCATTTTAAATCACCAACAAATCAAACGCCTCGCTATTCTCAGCCCGGCGAAGAAGGTAAAGAAGATTGGAAAATATTAGAACTTAAAGTATTAGCAGATGTAGGATTAGTAGGTTTCCCAAATGCCGGAAAATCAACTTTATTATCTGTTGTTTCTGCTGCTAAACCCGAGATTGCTAATTATCCTTTTACAACTTTAACACCCAATTTAGGAATTGTACCTTACAGAAATTATAAAAGTTTTGTAATGGCAGATATTCCTGGAATTATTGAAGGCGCAAGTGAAGGGAAAGGTCTTGGGGTTAGATTTTTAAGACATATTGAACGGAACTCCAGTTTATTATTTTTGGTTAGTTGCCAAAGTGATAATATATACGAAGAGTATAAAATACTATTAAACGAATTAAAACAGTACAATCCTGAATTATTAGATAAGCAAAGAATTTTAGCTATTTCTAAGTGCGACACCATTGACGAAGAATTAATCATGGAATTAGAAAAAGATTTAAATAAACGCATGAAAGGCAAATTCAAAATTCCTTATATTTTCTTTTCATCACAAACCGGACATAACGTTCAGGAGTTAAAAGATATGTTGTGGCAGCAGTTGATTAATTGAATATGAAATTGCGATGTTTGCTTAAACACAAATGATTAAACTGGAACTGATTTTTGATTATAAATATAAATTTTGAAAAAAGTATTTTTAATAATTGCTTCCTTAATAACTTTAACGTCGTGTTCTGTTGATCCTGAAATAAAACCTATTATTTCTGGCAACGATGTAAAAGAAATTATTCCACCAGGTTGGCCTACCCCTTTTTATAATTATGCTAATAACCCATTAACGGCCGATGGTTTTATGTTAGGAAGAACTCTGTTTTATGATCCTATATTATCTTTAGATAACACCATTTCTTGCGGTTCATGTCATCAGCAATTTGCGGCATTTTCTCATTCAGGACACGATGTAAGCCATGGAATATATGGTTTATTGGGCACTAGAAATGCCCCAGTAATTCAAAATTTAAATTGGAACACATCCTTTATGCATGATGGAGGCATCAATAATATTGAGGTAATGCCTTCAGCCCCAATTACTAATCCAGTAGAAATGAATGAAACGATTACTAATATTGTTTCTAAATTGTCGTTTAGTGAAAAATATAAAAAATTGTTTACAAATGCCTTTGGTGATAATGTTATAAATTCACAACGTATATTTAAAGCGATGGCCCAATTTATCGGTACAATTTATTCATATAACAGCAAATATGATATGGTTAAATTAGGGAAAGCTACATTTTCAGACCAAGAACAAGCTGGTTACAATTCATTTGTACAAAAATGTGCTTCATGCCACAAGGAACCATTGTTTACTGACTACCAATTTCGTAATAATGGCCTAAGCATTAATATGAATTATAACGATAGCGGTCGTGCAGGTATTACAGGAGATCCACTCGATAAATTTAAATTCAAAACACCATCACTTCGTAATATCGAAAAATCAGGACCGTATATGCATGATGGACGATTTGCAACATTAGATCAATGTATCAATCATTATACTTCTGGAATTTTTTCTAGCGCAACTTTAGACCCTCAATTAACAAATGGAATTTCATTATCAGATCAGGAGAAAGCGAATATTAAGGCATTTTTAAAAACATTAACCGATACTAAATTCTTAACAGACTCTAAGTATTCAGAAACTAACTAACTACAATGAATCGATTTAAAATTATATTTTTGCTTGGATTATTAATAGGAGTTTATGCTTGTAAAAAAAATCAAGTAGGAGGCAGGGCTACTATAAAGGGTGTAATTGTGCATCATAGCAAACCAATACCAAATGCGGTAGTTTATATTAAATATAATGCCATCGACTTTCCAGGGGATAATTCAGCATTATATGATAGCCATGTAACTGCTGACAACAATGGCAATTATAGTGTTTCGGTTTTTAAAGGGACGTATTATTTATATGCAGTTGGTAAGGATTTAGATATACCATTACCTAATGATGTTAAGGGGGGATTGTCAATTTCAATCAGAAATAATGAAAATTTAGTAAAGAGTATTGCTGTAACAGAATAATTAGTGTTATTTTTGAATAAAATTTATCTTTGAAAAACAGATTAAAAATATTTTTTTCTTTTGCATTACTGTTAAGTTTTAGTTGGCAGTGTTCGGCTAAATCTATACTGTTTTTAAGTTTCAAATTCAATCAAAAAGAATTAGTGGCTACCGTTTGCGAAAACAAAGAAAAACCAAAAAGTTGTTGTGAAGCTAAATGTTATTTAGAAAAAGAAATAAAAAAAGAAGAAAAGCGTGAGTCAGATTCCTCTAGTCCCATTAAAGATAAAACTGAGAAATCCGAATTAAGAACTGGATTAATAAATTTTGTGTTTGCTCCAGCTCTTGCTGCCAAAAAGATGATCCTGTCAAAATCAGGAAATCTTCCTGATGACATAAGTTTTTCTATTTTTCATCCACCAAGTTTATAGTTTTTTAATTTTCTGACATGTTCAATAATTGAATACTGTCTCTTAGTAAATTATAAATTAAAAACAATCATATGAACACTGTATTGTATGTTTTTATTGTCTTGATATTAGTTTTATTAAACGAGTTCCGTTTAATAAAAAAATACATCAGGGCTCACGAAAACAATAATAAAAAAATGATTTTCGAAAAATTCGGTCTATTTTTAATAAAGCTATTCTGCGAGTTTAAAAATTGGTTAGATCATAAAGTTTTAAATAACGAATTAAAATATTAATAAAAGTATAATTAACATGAAAAAAATAGTAATATTATTTGTAGTTGTCATCATAGCATTGACTTCTACAAACTGTAAAAAAGACAAAGTAACCGAACCAGAACCAACACCAAATTCACCCGCAGCAACAACTGGGAATTTAAAAATCTATTTTGAAGCAATGGTTGGTGATTCTGCTTTGGTATTAGCAACATCTACCTATACAAATCAAGCAGCAGATACCTTTAATGTAACAGTATTTAAATATTATATTAGTAATATCAAAATTACTAAATCAGATAATTCTGTTTTTATTGAACCTAATAGTTATCATTTAATTGATCATTCAGATGAAGCTACTTTAACAGTAAACATAGCTAATGTTCCTTATGGAAGTTACAAGGCTATTGAATTTATGATAGGTGTTGATAGTACAAAAAGTGCAGCAGGCTCTGGGGCTCAAACAGGCGCATTAGATGTTGCTAATGGTATGTATTGGATGTGGAACAGTGGATATATTATGGCTAAAATGGAAGGCACGTCTAATCAATCGGGCGCTACTAATAAAAATTTAAAATTCCATATTGGTGGTTTTAGTGGGGTTAATAAAACCATGAGAGTTGTGTCGCCAAGTTTTGGTTCATCAACAGCAGAGGTTACGAGTTCGGCATCACCAATAATTCATATGAAAAGCGATTTGTATGAATGGTTTACATCCCCTACTATTGTTAATTTTTCGACTACGCATACTGTGCACATGCCTGGAGCTTCTGCAAAAATAATTGCAGATAATTACGCTAATATGTTTACAGTAGAACATATTCATAGTAACTAAATTATATTTTTCGAATACATCGTGTTTAGTCATGAATCAATCTTCCCAGATGGTTAGATTTTTTCATGGCTTACGATGACTTTCCATTTAAAATCAAACCATTATAGATGAATAAACTTAAAGTCCTAATTATGCTTTGTTGTTTGTTATTTACATTCAACTCAGTAGCTTGTGATATTTGCGGAAGTTATATGGGCATTACACCATACGACAATAAAAACAGTATTTCTTTTCTTCATAGATATAGAGTATTTAATGGCTATAGAAGTTATCAAACCCATAGTCAGTTTTTTCCAAAGGCAGCTTATAGAACGTTGCATGGTGGAGACGAAGCCGCTGACTCATTACAAAACATAAATCGAAATCATTCAAGTAGAGATTTTGAGTCTTATAAGATATTTGAACTGCGCCTAAAGTATTTTATTTTAAAGAGATTAGAGCTAAATATATTTATGCCTATATTAAATAATAAATCAAAATCAGACAACGACTATATTAGTAATACAGGATTTGGAGATATTTCTTTAAATTCTGGCTTTCATTTGGTAATTCCTAAAGCTGATGCAAGAATTAGACATAAATTAATCATTGGTGCAGGAATAAAACTGCCAACCGGAAATTTTTATGCACATGATAGTAATAGTAATCGTTTGCCTTTTGAAATGCAAGCTGGCACAGGGAGTACCGATGGTTTTGCTTATATTAATTATGTGTATATGACAAAAAAAATGGGCGTCAATTTAAATTTTAATTATAAAGCAAATGGTAAAAACATTTTTCAGGAAAAATTATGCAATAGTCATAACGAATTCGTGTCAGTTTTTTATAAGCTACAATATAAAAATGTTTTATTTTACCCATCCGTTCAAGCTAATTATGAATTTACAAATGGTTTAAGTGTAAAAAGAACATTGCAAAATAATACGGAAGTAAATTCTTTGTTATTAGGCCCAGGCATTGATTTTTATTATAAAAAATTTTCTGTAAATACTTCCTGGCAATTTACTGTAGCTGAAAAAATAAATGATGGCAATCTAAAAAGTGCAGGAAGAATTAGTGTAGGAATAAATTATAGTTTTAGTAGGAAAGACAAGAGTTAATTTAAACATATGAAATAGCCACGTTTACAGAAGGTTAAACGCTTCCCATTACGGGACTTTGATAAAAGGCAAGCGAAAGTATTTACACTTCTACCGAAAGCTATCGGTACCTTAACGCAAATACTACCATGTCTTAAATTTAAATGCCAAATTAAAAGTGAATTGCGTGAAGGATAGAATGGAAAGCCTTTTAATTTTGCGCAAAGACACAAAAATAAAAGCTTAAAATGATAGCCTGACCCCGCCGCCTCTTTTGCGGGGGCACGCCCAACTATATTAATATTAAAATTTACTTCGGCTAAATTTGCTATGATTTGTTTACCTTATAAAACTATTCAACAACAATCATTTTTGAAGCAATTTTTTTACTCTTATCGCTATCTTTTGCTTACAATACTTTCATCTTAACGTATCGAAGGTGGCTACTTTTCTTTTTTGTTTTTATATTTTCTAATGGTGTTGATTCTGCCATTACTGCTACATCTTTTTGACGTTGCGAACCTTTACCACGCTTTAAGTTTTCTCTTTTTCCTTTGCTAGTTTCAACCTCAAAATGACCTTCATCAAACTCAATGATATCGGTTAATTTATATAAGTCTTCTCGTTTTCCCATTGCGGACCTTAGCTTATGTACCATAGCCCATACGGGTTCGTAACGCTTGTGCTTCATTTGACGTTGTACTTCTGCTGCCGAAAATCCTTTCTTTGTAGCACTCATAAACATCATGGCTATATACCATTTTTTAAATGGCATATTACTATTCTCCATTACTGTCCCACTTCTTAATGTAGTTCTAAACTTACATTTTTTACATTCGTATTGCTCCTTGTATTGCAACCAATAATGTTCTTTATGGGCGCATTTTTTACAGCTTACTCCTTGCGTATCTCTAACAGATTTAAAATGTAAACGACAACTTTTCTCAGTTGGAAATCTTTTGCTAAACTCTAATAATGTCATACTGCTAATATACTCATTTTAGGTATAATTACGGATATTCAATTTTTTTTATAATTTTAACTACTTTTTATTAAAGTAATTAAAATTGGTTGTAATACCGATAGTATGAGCATTTCCAGTTAAAGCATACTTCGAATAGGCGTAATCTAAATGAAACTTATATACTTTAAAACCAAAACCAAGTGATAAGCCGTTTACTTTTTTAACATCCGACAAGGCAACTTCTTTCCCATTTTTATAATTGTAAGCCAACCTCAATGTAAAATTTTTACCTACTAGAATTTCCGTACCAAAAATCAAATGCCTTCCAAATTTATCAAGGCCAGATTTTATCTTTTCGTTTCGAATTTCTTTACTTGTTTTTAAAATAGGTTTATTTGTAAAAGGATCAATACTTGATGAAGCAGTTTGCGGATCAGAATAAGTTAAATCCCATTTTAAAAGTTGATCGTATTGCACGATGACTCTAAAAGGAGCTTTTGGAATTTTTTTACTGAATCCAATTTGCACATTACTTGGTAATACTTCTTTAGGTCCACTTTCCGAAAATGATTTCCATTGCCTACCGTAATTTTTTGCTACTAACGAAATAGTTAATTGTTTTTTATTATGGTATGTTAATCCAACGTCAATTGCATTGCCAAATGATGAATAAATATCGTAATACGAATAGATTGTTTTTAAAGCAATTCCTAATGATAACGTGCTATCTTTATTAATCGTTTTTGCAAATGCTAAATTTAAAGAATAATCGGCGGCCTTAAATTTTTCTGTTTCCACATCATATTCATCTCTTCCTTCAAATTTACCATAATCAAAATACTGCAAACCAGCTGCAAAAGTGCCGTACTTTTTGAATTGATGCGCATATAAAAAATTGCCGTAACTTAAATCAGAAACAAAATTTACATAATTAAAAGATAGTTGTTTGGAACAACTTGGGTTAAGCAAAGCTGGATTGCTGTAACCTAAATTTACATCCTTGTCCCAAATTGACATCGAGGCGCCACCCAATCCACTAGAACGCGCGGGAACAGGCAGATTTAAAAAACTAAATGCTCTTGTTCCTCCTATTTGAGCAACTAAAACACTAGTAGTAAAAATAAAAATATATGTTATTATTTTTTTCAATATTTTATTTAAACGAATTAAACTTGATTTTATTGTCTAGTTATTTTTCAACTCTAAATACATTGGTTTCTACCCAACCTTTTCCCCAGTCTTCATGTTCTTGCTCTGTCCAAATTTCCGGATAAAATATACGTTTTTGAAAACGTGGAGGCAAATACTTTTGCCAGTTTGTGCCGCCTGTTGCAGCAATATCTTCGGTATTTTGTTGCAAATATCTAACCGCACTTTTATAGTGCATTAGTGGCCAATTAATATTTACGTTTACATCTAATTCTTTTAACGCATTAATTAATTTTGGATGTTTTTGATCTTCGGAAGACAACGACTTAAACTTTGCCCACATATTTTTTGTTTGATATTCCTTTGCTAGCGAAATAAATTCAGCTCCATACTTTTTCTCAAACTGATTTAATGTTAACGTTTTTTTTCCTGTAGATAATTCTGTTGCACCTTTATTCCAATAAATATTTTCAAACATCTCTTCAATACTTGGATTTTTACCAACTAAACTTGGTCGAACTTCCTTATCAACTAAATTAAAAAAATCAGTTGCGCATATTTCTATTTTACGATATTGGGCACTTTGAAAACCACTAGCAGGCAATAGCGCCATTCGATAGCGTAAAAACTGCTCCTTCTCCATCCCATCAACCATAATTTCAAAAGATTTGGTAAGAGATTCGAAATAACGATTAATGCGAGTGATTCTTTCTGCAAAAAAATTAACATCTAACTTTTCTTTCCATCCTAAATGTTGCCCATTTGGTAGAATATTTGGGCCATTATTTCCAATTTGGTCTAACTCATGCAAAGAAAGTTTAAAATACAATTCCGTAATTTGATGATACATAATAAATATCTTTTCATCAGGAAAATCAGTTTTAGGATTTTGCAAAGTCAATAAAGTTTCAACTTGAATATAATTCCAATAAGTTAAATAGTTTGATAATAAAAGTCCATCTAAATAACTTTCAAGACTTTGCCCCATTTGGCTGTATTTTTCTTCAAGTTGATTTATTCTATCAACAATTTCTTTCTTTAATTCCATAGGGTAAAAATAGAAAAAGGATATGAATTTACATCATATCCTTTTAATTTGTTTAGCAGGCCTCTATATTTTAGTCAGGACGTTTTATTTAATTTGTGACGTTGGATTTGCCAAATTTTTAGCGCTAACAATGTCTAGCTTAATTGAGCCTACTAGCAATTTAGCTTGTGCACGCAAAGGGACATGATTTTTATCATCCGTTAACCATACATTTAAATCATCTTCACGTTTAAAAATACGGCCCTTTTGCACAATTGGTCTAAATTTGACACAATTGAATTTACCAATGTCGCAGGTTATAGTTTCTTTACCAACATATCTAATTTTTAATGGCCAAATTTCTTTATCCACTATGCTGTTTATTGTAAATACATCACCCTCTTTAGCGTTAGTTAAATCTAAATTTCGTGCAGAATAAAAAGCCGAAATCATATCTTGTGTACCTTTTGGGATATCCACTTTTTCGCCACCGCCTATATCAACTTTATTGGTATAATGATTAAATGTGTAATCTTGATTGATGATGTAACCGCCCTCATCGCATCTGCGAACAAACATCCAGGGCAACATGGCATCTTTATCAATAAATGTTTCGTATCTATCGCGGACTTTAAAAAACCAGTCAAATGTTCCTTTGGTATAACCATTACCAACAACATGGTAAACTTTTCTTCCCGCTACTTCAATCACTTCAGGTTTTACTTCCATTAAAATAACTCCGGCATCCATTAATCCGTAGTGTAATCTGTACGATAAAATTTCCCCCTGTTTAAATGCTTCATTTACGCTCATTGGTAATTCTTTTGAATCCATTTTTTCGGGGATAATTTGTTCTAATTTTTCTTCAGAAGAAATATAATAACCGGCAGAACATAAAGCGACGGTAACTGTAACAGCTGATGCTATAATTGCAATATGTTTTAATGATTTCATTTTAGATAAATATATTTATTTTACAAGATATTTTCAAATCCTATGCCAATTTAAATTTACTAAATAAATATCTGTTAAAATATGTAAAATTAAAATACTGACAATTTAGTCCATTATATTTATTTTTACTGAAATCAGTTAAATCAACAACATTAAATTAAAAAAATCATGAAATTCATTTATATAAATACATTGTTTAGTTTAATTTTTATAAGTTGTTCATACCAACAAGCTAACAAAATTGCGCCTATAGAAAATAGTTTTAAAAAAGGTGAACAGTTTAGAATTAGTTTGCCAGAAAATCACACAACTGGTTACATGTGGCAAATTAACAATTCATTTAATGATAAGGTTTTAGATTACTACGGCTCTGTTTTTAGAGGTAGTGAAAAAGGCGTTGATTTTAATTTTAAAACTTTAGAGAAAGGAAAGGCAACACTTAATTTTGCCCTGATAAAATACAGAGATACCGCAGAAGTGAAACAATTTATTATTGATGTGAAATAATTTTTTGATATATAATATATTAATCGTATTTTTACGATTAATATGGGAATCACTAAATCAGAAGAATTTACTGTAAAGGATAATAAAATATCTAAATACGCTAAAGCATTGGCTCATCCGGCTCGAGTAGCAATACTGCAACTACTTATAAAAAAGCAAGCATGCGTGTGCGGCGACATCGTAGATGAATTACCTCTATCTCAAAGTACAGTATCTCAACATTTAAAAGAGTTAAAAGAAGCGGGTTTAATTAAAGGCGATATTGATGGGGCCAAAATATGTTATTGCATTGATGAACAAGAATGGGCTAATGCAAAGGAATATCTAAATTCTTTATTTGTATCATATACTTCAAAAACAAAATGCTGCTAAAAACAAAATGCTGCTAAAAACAATTAATAAAACACATCGTAAAAAACCGATAATTAATAAATAAAATCATCTACCATGAGACTATCAGAATTCAAAAAACAATTAAGTGTAATAACAGACTTAAATTTTGTATTGCAAAATGGAATTGCTATCCCAAAACATTTTCATGTTACCGAAGTTGGACAAGTAACTAAAAACTTTGTTGATTGCGGTGGCACGGTTCGGAATGAAAAAGTAGTAAATTTTCAATTATGGGAGGCAAATGATTTTGACCATAGATTGGCTCCACAAAAATTAAATGATATAATTGCCTTATCAGAAAAAGTTTTAGGAATAGAAGATGCGGAAATAGAAGTGGAATATCAAAGCGAAACTATTGGGAAATATGGCGTGGAATTTAACGGGAAAGATTTCGTGTTAAAGTCCACACAAACTAATTGTTTAGCTCAAGATAAGTGCGGGATTCCTCCAGAAAAGTTAAAAGTGAGTTTATCTGATATACAAAATACAAATCAAAGCTGTTGCGCTCCTGGCGGCAAATGCTGTTAATTAGCGCATGCAAGAAAACGCCGTCTGCGTCGTTATTTTATCCTTGAAAACAGTCATTTGCGAAATGCAAACTTCTATTTTAAAGGCTATAACATGCCTAGCATCTGACAATTCTTGCAAGTACTCAAAAATAGTGAGTTTTATTGCTGACACTAATTAGTAAATCAAAAAATGACTAAATCTATAAAAATATATTGTGATAGTTTAATTGAAGAATTTAATACTATAACACACGAACGCAAATTACTTTTAGAACAAATAACAAAATACATTTCTGAAAAGAAATCAATTAACAATCCAATTAATTTAGTTTACATCTGTACACATAATTCAAGGCGCAGCCATTTTGGTCAAATATGGGCACAGGTTGCGGCACATTATTATAATATAGCTAATGTTACAACTTTTTCTGGCGGAACAGAAGCAACAGCATTTAATGTAAATGCTATAAATGCTCTTAAAAAAGTTGGTTTTGATATAGATAAAAAAAATGATGGTATAAATCCAATCTATCATATTTATTTTGATAAAAACGAAAGCCCTATTACTTGTTTTTCGAAAGTATATAACGATGATGAAAATCCTAAAAGCGAATTTGTAGCCATAATGACGTGCAGTGATGCAGAGGAAAACTGTCCATTTATTGCAGGAGCGGAATTAAGAATAGGAACAACTTACGACGATCCAAAAGCATTTGACAACACAGCATTACAAGATGCGAAATACGATGAGCGTTGCAAACAAATAGCTTTAGAAACCTTTTACATTTTTTCAAAAATAAAATAAAACATGTCGAATTTAAATTGTACACCAGCAGCAAACAGGAAAAAATTAAGTTTTTTAGATAGTTACTTAACGCTTTGGATTTTTTCAGCTATGGCAGCAGGCGTAGCGTTAGGATACTTTATTCCATCTACTGCAACGTACATTAATTCAATGTCAAGTGGCACTACCAATATTCCATTAGCAATAGGTTTAATATTAATGATGTATCCACCTTTGGCAAAGGTTCGTTTTGAAAAAATACCTCAAGTATTTAAAAACATAAAATTAGTGATGATGTCACTATTTATTACATGGATCATTGCACCTTTTTTTATGTTTATATTATCCTATATCTTCTTAAAAGATTATCCAGAATACATGACTGGATTAATTTTAATTGGAATAGCGCCTTGCATAGCCATGGTTATAGTTTGGAATGAATTAGCAGAAGGCAACCGTGAATACATTGCAGGGTTGGTAGGGTTAAATAGTTTACTTCAAGTACTTTTATTTTCAGCTTACTCTTATTTTTATTTAACAAAAATGCCTGAATTTTTTGGCATGAAAAGTTTTGACATTTCAATTACCATGTCACAAATTGCAGAAAGTGTATTTATCTATTTAGGAATACCATTTATTGCAGGAATTGTAAGTAGATATTCGTTGATTAAAATAAAAGGAGAAGAATGGTATCAACAAAAATTTATTCCATTTATATCTCCAATAACTTTAGTTGCTTTGCTGTTTACTATTGTTGTTATGTTTAGTTTGAAAGGAGAATTAATTGTTCAAATACCAATGGATGTTATAAGAATTGCAATTCCTTTAGTTATTTATTTTGCCGTCATGTTTGTAGTAACATTTTTTACTGCAAAAAAATTAGGAGCAGATTATTCGACCAATGCAGCGTTGTCATTTACGGCTACCGGCAATAATTTTGAGTTAGCCATTGCAGTTGCAATTGGTGTTTTTGGTATTAATAGCGGACAAGCATTTGCTGGAGTTATTGGACCTTTAATTGAAGTGCCTGCCTTAATTGCATTAGTAAAACTGGCATTTTGGTTTAGAAAAAAATATTATAAAATTTAGATTTATTTTTTCTTTTTAAACTTAGCGAGGTAGCGCTTATATAATTCGCTCAAACTTTCGTATTCTTCTCTGTAAAAAATACCTACACCTTGCGTAAAAGGCCCACCGCTTGTTGTAATCTGAGTATTATCATTACTGCGATTGAATCCTTTAACTCTATACTTTCCAGATTCTGATAATTTATATTCTACCGATACATCGCCTATAAGATTACTCGTATTGCTACTTTTTGAAGTGCTTGCGGAATTATTATTTGCTACACCAAAATTACCATCAATTGATAATCTGTTATTGAATAGTTGTTTAGATAATGCCAAATCCAATTCATCATTACTTAAAGTTCCACCAGGTCTGTAACTCACACCAATATCCACATCTTTTGTTACTCCATTTAACCAATTACTCATCTTATTACTTAACATTTCTGATCCAGTAGCGGCTGCTGCACCACCTGCACTAATACCACCACCGCCAGAAAGTGATGTAGGAGTTACAAAACTGCGCAATAACAAAAGTGAAAACACTTGACGGTTAAGTTCATTTTCATCGCTTAAAATACTTTTAATAGAAGAGCGTGTTGTTTCATCAATCGTTGGCAAATCTATTCCAAATGTAATATCGGGCGATGTTAATTTATCCTTCATATATAATTTACAATCAACCGGAAATCGCTTACTGTAATTACTTGATGAATCATTTGGGAATAATGGTTTAATAGAAGCTCGTTGTTTATAATTAGCAACAATGTCAATATTGGCTTTATAAACATTTCCATTCCATTTAATTGAACTACCTTTTTGAATTTCAAATTTTTTAGTGACAAAATTTTCCAAAGTAAATAAATAGTCGCCTGTGGAAAGCACATAATCACCAAACATATCAAATTTACCCTTCGAATCAATTTTCATATGCAGACTACCATCACCTCTTGCTTTAATCACATCACCTGATTTTTCATCAAAAATCAATTGAACCTCAGCATCTTTTGTTGCTTCTAAATTAAAGTCTAATGAAAAATTTGATTTCCTTTTTTTAACAATAGTTTTAACGGTATCTTTTGTTACAAATTTTATAAAATCATTAGTGACGATTTCAGCCGGGCCATCTAATGGAATATAAAAATACGTTCCCCCATTGGTTTTCATATTCAATTCCATTTTAATATCATCTACAAAACCATAAATACCTGCGTTACCTGAAGCATAAGCAGTACCATAGTAACTTGGATTATTTGCAGCTGTGGTGTTTAATAACATTAATTTATTTGTATTAATATCAAAATCAATACGCATGTCTTTAAAATTATTATGAAAAATATTTCCATAAACACTTCCTACATTACCCATTTTATCTCGTATTTCAAGATTCTCAAAATTAATTTGATTAGGCAAAATGTCAACTACTCCATTAACGCTATACTGAACATTTAAAAAATCAACAACCATTACACATTTAAAAAACTTAAGCTTTGCATTAATTTGAGGGTTAGTAATTGTTCCTGTCACTTTACCACTACCATTTAAAAAACCTAGCTTAATGGTTATTATATCTTTAAGATAGGGCTGCAACAGGGAAAGATCAAAAGGCTCAGTCTTAAAGGTTATATCCAAATTATCTTCCTTTTTCATTGGATAATAAATTCCCTGGAAGTCAACATTTTTTAGCAAATTGCCATCAAAATCTTTCGCGTAAGACGAGTAACCACTAACACTAACATGTTCCTTTTCTGGATTGTATTCACTATTTATTACACCGCTACCAATTAACTTCTTATTTAATTTAAAATCAATAAAATCAATTTTACTAGTTATAAATGTTTTTCCAAATAATCCAAAAACAGAAGTATTGCCAGTTAATGATCCATCAATACTTAATTTAGATGCTTTTAACAATGGATTGAACTGCGCTAATTTAAAATTTTGAATAAACACATCTAATTTATCATTACTATTTTTAGATAATTTACCATCTATTGTAATTAACTGATTTTGATTATAAAAAGTGATAGGATTAACTTTTATTGAAAAAACTGAATCAATAACTATAGAATTATAATTTTTTATTTTCCAAATACTATCTTCTATTACATAATTTATATTGTCAAAGAGAATTGTGGCTTCACTATTTTCAAAAACAGCTTTACCAGAAACAATACCTGAATTATTTGGAACTAATAAATTATTCCAATTGATATTAAATTTTGTAGTATTATCATTTGTAATTAAATCAATATGCGGATTTTTAAATGAAAAGCTATCTGAAACATTTATAGATTTTGATACATATGAAAAGCGAACACCATGCGGCAAAGAATTGACGCTAAGACTATTTTCGTTAAACTTTAATCCTGAGTAGTTTATTAAATTACTATTCGTTTTTAAATACAAATAATTAATACTAGCATCAAATGAGGCTTCGATGATTGAATTTGGACTTATCATCACGTCTTGCAAAAATAAATCCTTTACAATAGTAAAGTTTTTTATTTTTATGTATAAATCTGCTTTATCAGTATAAATACGCCTTGTATTTGATTTGAAAAATGTAGGAAAGTATTCGTTTAAATATTGCGCAAAGGATTGCGAAAGTGAACTTAAATTATATTTTCCTTTTAATTGAAGATTTGCAATATTTGAATTTAATTCAATATTTTTATTAGCAAATTCTTGATCTAATATCAAATTAAAACTGCTTAACCTATGTGTTTTATCGGATGTTTTGTATATCGTGTTATCAAAATTTATTTGTCCACTTAAATTATCTAATGTATTTCCATTTAAATCAATTAATATTTGCGACGAAATTCTTCCATTTAATTGAGGAGTAGAAAAATGTGTTTTTTCTAAATCAAAATTAGTGATAGTTGAAATAAAATCCATCTTGGGAACTTTATTATTAAAATCTATTGAACCACTAAAATCAAAATTTGCCGCTGTATCGTTGCTCAAAATAGTTCCATTAAATATTTTATTTTTAAATGAACCATCT
>JBIKOX010000169.1:0-6355 GCA_044357775.1 Bacteroidia bacterium
TTCTTTTACCGTTATTTTTTTCAGCAAACTATATATTTTACCTTTCTATAATCTTCTCGTTAACTCCTCTGTTTCATTATCAGAAAACCAAAGTACTCAATTCGTTTTTTACATTATCTTTGCTATGATGCAAAGTTACTTACATATTATTTCATTTGACATTCCATACCCAGCTAATTATGGTGGAGTAATTGATGTATTTCATAAAATAAGATGTTTAAATCAAATTGGTGTAAAAGTCATTTTACATTGCTTTGAATACGGGGGTAAAAAAGGTTCAGCGGAATTAGAAAGTATGTGCGAAAAAGTTTATTACTATAAACGCAACACTTCCTTAATAAACCACTTGTCCTATTTGCCATACAATATCAAATCACGAATTGATTTAGCATTAAAACAAAATTTATTAATGGATAATTATCCTATTTTATTTGAAGTATTGCACACTTGCTATTTGTTAAATGACCCTGACTTTGCAAATAGAAAAAAATTATTTCGGCATAGTAATATTGAGCACGATTATTTTTTGGAATTGGCAAAGGGAGAAAAGTCATTTCTTAAAAAAATATATTTACGTCTAGAAGCATTTAAACTTAAACATTTCGAAAAAAAAATTAAAAGTGCTGATTGTATTTTAGCAGTTTCAGAAACAGACTTAATATATTTTAAAAAAAAGTATCCAAATACACAAAGCATTTACTTGCCAAGTTTTCATCAATTTGATTATGTACAATGCAAATCTAGTAAAGGTAATTATATTTTATATCATGGTAATTTATCTATTTCAGAAAATTACAATGCTGCGTTATGGTTGATTAAAAATGTATTCTCAAAAATAATGCATCCCATTATTATTGCCGGATTAAATCCTCCACAACATTTAATAGATGTGATTAATGCATATCCTCAAATTAGTTTACAACAAAATTGCTCTGAATTACAAATGCAAATGTTGATTGAAGATGCGCAAATACACTGTTTGTATACCGAGCAAGCAACAGGATTGAAATTAAAACTATTAAATGTATTGTATTCTGGAAGGTTTGTTATTGCTAATAACGAGATGTTAACAGGAACGCAATTAAACGCAGCCTGCAGTGTAGCAAATTCTCCGCTCGAGTACCTTCAACAAATCAATGTTTTATTTCAAAAAGAATTTACCCCCGAAGAAATTTTATTGAGAAAAAATCTTGTTGCAACAATGAATAATAGTGAAAAGGTCAACACGCTTTTGAGTGTGATGTAAGTTTAAAGCAATAACTATAATAAATCATTAGCTAAGTTAGCTAACTCGCTTCTCTCGCCTTTTTGCAAAGTAATATGTGCGTATAACGATTGCCCTTTTACTTTATCAATCAAATAACTTAAACCATTACTCTGAGCGTCTAAGTATGGTGTATCTATTTGATAAATATCACCAGTGAAAATAATTTTAGTATTTTCTCCGGCTCTTGTAATAATAGTTTTTACTTCGTGAGGAGTTAAGTTTTGAGCCTCATCCACAATAAAAAACATATTACTTAAACTTCTACCTCTAATAAATGCTAAAGGACAAATAACAATTTTTTCATTTTCAATCATTTCATTAATTGCCTTTAATTCTTTATCCTTTTCAGAGAACTGGCTTTTAATATATTTTAAATTATCCCACAATGGTTCCATATATGGGTTTAATTTCGAAGTAATATCTCCAGGTAAATAGCCAATATCCTTATTACTTAACGGAACGATTGGACGTGCTAAATATATTTGATGATAATTTCTTCGCTGTTCTAGTGCACCGGCTAATGATAATAAAGTTTTACCCGTTCCTGCAACACCTTGTATAGTAACCAATCTAATATCTGGATTCATAATTGCATCTAGTGCAAACGACTGCTCTGCGTTTTTTGGAATGATTCCGTAAGAAGATGTTTTTGTAACTCTTTTTAGTGATTTAGATGATTTTTCGTAGCGTGCCAATACAGAAGCATTTCCGTTTTTTAAAACATAATAATGATTAGCATCTGGTTCTTCTTTTTTTATAACATCTTTAGCTAAGCATGAACCCTTCTCGTAAATTTGATTAATGGTAGTTGGATTTACTTTATCTAAAACTGCATTTCCTGTATATAGTTCGTCAATAGTTAGTATTTTTCCGGTGGTATAATCTTCTGCATGAAGGTTTAATGATTTTGCTTTGATGCGGAGGTTAATATCTTTAGTAACTAGTATTACTTTTCTATCTGGATTTGTATCGGCTGTGTACAAAGCTGCATTTAAAATACGATGATCTCCTTTGCGCTCTTGAAAAATTTTCTCTGCATCTAACTTAGACGAGTTGTGCATTTCAATTTTAAAATTTCCGTGATTTTTTCCATTAATAGGTGTCCACTCTTGTAAAGAATTTGCCCCCGACATATTATCAACATAACGAGTAAATTCTCGAGCGGCGAAATTTTTTGTATCGTTTCCTTTTTTAAAATTATCAAGCTCTTCTAATACAGTTATTGGTATAACAACATCATGTTCCTTGAAACTTTTAATGGCCGTATGGTCATAAATAATAACTGAAGTATCAAGTACAAATATTTTTCGGTCGTTGCTTTTTAAAATTGTTTTCTTTGCCATAAAACTAAGATTTTGAGTTATTATAAATCTATTTATTTAAAATAAATCAAACACAACATTAGATAATAGAAATAAACACTAAATTGTTTATACATCATTTTCCGAGTGTTGAAATTCTTTAGAAAATATAAAGTTGATTCAACGCATCAATTAGGTGATTGAAAAGGTAGCACCATTTATTAAAGATGTTGTTTTACATTAAACTACTGACTACCTTTATACCTTAAAATGTCTTTTAAATGAAATAGGCATGTTTTCCCAAATACAGGAGCAATTAAACTGGCTACACCACAAACAATCAAAAAAACAAACAACTACATATGAATAAAATTATACTATTTTTTACGTTATTAATTGTAACATTTACCAACGCTTGCGCTCAGTGCATGATGTTGCCTGTTTCATTAAACCAAAGAATTTCTGGTTCTTCATTGGTTATTGAGGGAAAAGTTATCAATCATTCATCCTTTTGGGATTCAAGTCATTCCAACATTTATACTTCAAATTTAATTGAAGTATATAAAGCTTTTAAAAGCAATTCTTCAGCTTACGTTGAAGTGATTACTGAAGGAGGAACTGTTGGTAATGATAAAGAAGTAGTAGAACCTTCTTTAGAGTTAAGTATAGGAGATGTGGGTGTATTTACTTTAAATGCAAGCGCTTTACCAAGTCAATTTAATAAGCTTGTTTATGAGTCATATGCAAGCGCTCAAGGTTTTATAAAATATAACGTAGCGGAAAATCAGGCAAACGAACCTTTTAAAAAATATTTAAATATTTCAACAGCTCTATATTCAGAAATTCAACAGTCTACATTAAGTAATTATACTGTTGTTAAGCCAATAAATCCTTTTACAGTAGCATTTGTTAACTCAACGCAAGCCGTTGCAGCGATTACAGGATTTTCACCGACAACAATAACGGCAGGAACTTTTTCTGTTTTAACCATAAATGGTTCGGGTTTTGGAGCAACTCGCGGGACTTCGTTCGTTGAATTTAAAAGAGCTGATGATGGTGGCGCAACATTTTGCCAGGCTGACGCTTGGTCTTATGTTTCTTGGAGTGATAGTCAAATTCTGGTTAAATTAACAACCACAGGCGCTAGCACGATTAATTCAACTCCAGGAAGTGGTGTCATTAGAGTGGATGTTGGTGGAGTAAAAACAACTAGTACTGCTTCTCTAACTGTTCAATATGCGCATTTGAACGTCTATAGCAGTGCAACTGCTCCCATTACCATTTACAATACACGTCATGTAAATAGACAAGCAGGTGGTTATGCGTGGCAAATGTTCACAGGTTTTGATAGTAATACTTTAGCTAAAGCATCTTTCTTAAGGGCGTTTCAATCGTGGAGGTGTGGTACTTTTATCAATTGGACAACCGCGGCCACTACTACAGTTAATGCAATTGCTGCTGATGGTATCAATATCATTCGTTTTGACGTTGGAACCGAGTTACCAGTTGGAGTATTGGGTAGATGTAGCAGTAGATTTGGTGGTTGTGGAACGCAACCAAATCAAAATTGGTATGTCACTGAATTAGATATTGTTTTTGATGATGGTGCTTCATGGAATTTTGGACCAGCAGCTCCTGCGTTTGCTCAATATGATTTTGAATCTGTTGCTGTGCATGAATTAGGACATGGACATCAATTAGGACATATTATTAACCCTGCAGAAATAATGAATTATTCTTTAACAAATGGTCAACAAAAACGAACGTTGAGTGTAAATGATTTAGCTGGTGGAAATGCAATTATGGCCAGAAATTTAAGTGGAGGTGTTTGTGCAAATTCTACTTTGATTGGTCTAACAGCAAGTAATTGTGCCCTTGGAGCTTCAACAGCTAGCTTTACGGCAAATAAAACGACTATTTGTGCCGGCCAAACAGTTGTATTTACAAATTTAAGCACTGGCTCACCTACATTAAATACTTGGACATTTGCTGGAGGAACACCTTCCACATCAACAGTATCAAGTCCAACGGTTACTTATAATACGCCAGGTACCTATAGCGTTCAATTGGTAGCTACCAATTCAATAGGCAGCAACACCTATTCTGTTATTGCTTACATTAATGTAACGAGCGCTGCTTCTTTACCTGTGGTGCAAGATTTTCAAGGAATATTTTTGCCAACAAACTGGTATACGGAGGATTCTGGAAATGATAATCTGAAATGGACTAAATCATTAAGTGCAGGAGCATTGACAACTACAAATAGTGCGGTTTTTGATAACTTTACAACAGATGTAACAGGGACAAGAGATGAGCTAAAAACGTATGTTAATTTATTAGGATTTACCTCTGCAAAAATGACTTTTTACCGAGCTTATGGCCTAACATTTCCTTCACCTAATATAGATTCTTTAGAGATTAGAGTAAGTACAAATTGTGGGACTTCATCTACTCAAGCATACTACAAAGGTGGTTCTCAAATTTCAACCGGTAATGGAACAGGTACAACTATTTTCATTCCTACTTCTGCACAATGGGTTAAAGATTCGATAGATCTAACCTCCTATTTAGGACAATCAAATGTCCTTATTTCATTTATTAATAGAGCAAATTATGGTGACGCATTATATATTGATCAAATAAATATTAGTGGGATAGCTGCTACGACACCAACAGCTGCAATTAGTTCACAAAGCATAGGTTGTACAGGAGCTCCAATTATTTTAACAGATGCTTCGACCGGTGGCCCAACTAGTTGGACATGGAATACAGCAGGAGGAACCCCAATAACTGCAATCACGCAAAGTGTATCTGTAACTTATACAACAGCCGGAGTAAAAACAATTACCTTAACTGTAGCTAACGCTTCGGGAACTACTACTGCAACTAAATCAATTACTATAACAGCTACACCAACAGTTGTAACTTCCATTACCAATACAACAATTTGCAGTGGAACAATTGTTGTAGTAAGTTTAACTGGCGGCGCATCATCTTATAGTTGGTCACCAACAGGATCAGGAACAATAAGCACTTTAAATCCAACAGTAACGACGTTTTATACTGTAACTGGCAGTAATGGCAGTTGTGTGAGTACACCAACAACATTTACAATCAATGTCAATACTACACCAACGGTTAATATTGTGGCATCTTCAACAACTATTTGTGCCGGACAAACATCTACATTAACGGCAAGTGGCGCAACAAATTATGCATGGTTACCAGGCGGACAAACTACCACTGCCATTGTTGTAACACCAACAGTAACGACTACTTATACAGTGGGAGGGGCTAATGGAACATGTTATGGAACAAAAACAATTACGATAAATGTATCTAATACACCAACAGTTGTAACTTCCATTACCAATACAACTATTTGCAGTGGGACAGCTGTTGTAGTAAGTTTAACTGGCGGCGCATCATCTTATACTTGGTCACCAACAGGATCAGGAACAATAAGCACTTTAAATCCAACAGTAACAACTATTTATACTGTAACTGGCAGTAATGGTAGTTGTGTGAGTGCGCCAAAAACATTTACAATCAATGTCAATACTACACCAACGGTTAATATTGTGGCATCTTCAACAACTATTTGTACTGGTCAAACATCTACATTAACGGCAAGTGGAGCAACAAATTATGCATGGTTACCAGGCGTACAAACTACCACTGCAATTGTTGTAACACCAACAGTAACGACTACTTATACAGTGAACGGGGCTAATGGAACATGTTATGGAACAAAAACAATTACGATAAATGTGTCTAATACTCCAAC
>JBIKOX010000170.1:0-6353 GCA_044357775.1 Bacteroidia bacterium
AACCTTCTTTTTTTAAGGCATGGTATTCTTCAATTAATTTAGGTATTTCGGTTTTACAATGTCCACAATCTACATCCCAAAATACTAACATCAAATAGTCAGCCTTTACTCCATAAAGTGATACAAATAATTGTGCTAAATTTTGCGCATTATCATAATATAATTTAGTAGCACCTTGACTTGTTTTAACTGTATCAAAACCCATCTTTACCATTTGCTTTCTACCAATGCTATCAATCATCAATAAATCTGGCGCCATACTTCCTAGCAATAAAGGTTTTAGTATATCTCCACGTTCTTTAATTTTTTCGATTGTTTTTTCATCATAAACTTCTTTTGCCATTCCTGTTTTAATATACTTATCAATAACGTGAACAAATACTTTGTCAAAACCCATTAATTTAGATGATTCGTAGGTGAATAAAAAATGAGCAATTAATAATTTTTGCATCATTGTTCCAGTTTTTGTTTTTGCCATTAATCTATCAATCTCTAAACTTACGCTATCCGGATTTTGAATAATGACGTTGTTAAAATACTTTTTCAATTTATCTGCAAAAAATGGGGTACGCATAATACCATCATCCTGCAAATTAACACCATCCCAAAAATGCGCTTTATAATACATGTAACTATATAAACTATCTGGTCTGCCATTTGATGCTTTAGGAATTTCTTTGGCTTCCTTTTCTGTTTTTAAATTAATGACATCACCAACAAAAGTACCTTTATGCTCCTCAAAAAATTTACTCTCGTAAGCCATTACGGTTTCATTTAATAGTTTTCCTTTTTCCAACATAAAAGCAGCAGAATCTTTTGAATTCATACCTTTTGTTTTACTTTTTACCTCGCCATATTCCTTGTTTTTAGCTGTAATAAATTTTATGTATGTAAAAAAATCGTCGTTTTCTTTTGAAGTAGTGCATTTTAAGTTTTTCACTAAATCAGCGGAATCAGTACTCATTACAATTTTTTGATTATTATCGCTTATAAAAAAATCAAAATAACGAGCCTTATCCTGGCTCACCAAATAGTAAACACCTTTATCTAAAGTCTTTGGTCCTTTAAACACGATGTTTCCTTTTACAACTTTTTTGCATGTATCTGCTAGGTATGATTTATCAAATTGATAAAATGCCAAATACATCACTGTATCCTTACAATTTTTAAAATTGATTCGGATATCATGACCACCTTGAGCAAAGGTTCCGCATGTAATTGCAAAAAAACTGAAGGCAAATACTATTTTTTTCATAGTGATTTATATTTTTAATTATAAGTAAAGCTAGTTAATATGGTTGATGTTTATAATCGTAATAATATCCAAAAATAATGATTTTACTAAATTATATGTGGCAAATTTATAACCAATACAACCGATATAAATTTAAAATTTGTTAAATGAATGGGTAATGAGTAATTACTTATGCTGTGAGGGCTAAAGTAGCACTTTAAAGAGCAAAATTTAATCAATAGACTTTTTATTATAAATCATATAACCAAAATGAAAGAAAAACGAGAAACTATTTTCGTTTTTATCATAATAGTTAACTCCAATACTTAAAGGACCAACAGGAGAATGATAAACTAAAGCTCCCATTCCTAAAATATGCCGATATAAAAATGGAGTGCTATATGTAGCCTTATTTTGTGTAGTCTTTAAAATAGATAATACGGGTTGAAACAAATACCCCTCAAAACGAATATCAAAGTTATTTAATGGAGTAACAATTGCTTTTAATCCTCCTGCTATATATTGATGCGCTCTATAGTCATCAATAAATAATGTTTGACTCTCAGGTATTGGATTGAAAGAAGGTGCCGACAAAATAGTAGCGGCATAATTACTAAAAAAATCTTGCGAAGAATAAACGCCTTCTGCAAAAACGCCGATTTTAAAATACTTAATTGGTTTAATATACTTATCAATTGTTAATTTAAAATTAAACCAATCGTGACCTACACCACTATTAAGTAAAACGGTGTCTAACGAAGTTGATCCTGGAATGTAATACTCTAACCCACTCAGTACTTTAGCTCTAACTAGTATATGGGTTCCCTCCGATGCATACTGCTTTCTATTTAAAGTATTAATTTGATATGACAATTGCCCATATCCAAAATCAAAAACACTCACATCATTTGTATCTAATCTTGTAAATTGATCATATTGATAGTATTTATTTTTCCATTTACTCATTCCACCAGTTAATACTATTTTACCAATATTTCCTGCTGGTGCTCCAATATTTAATTCACCAAATAAATCCTCCTGCACTAAATAAGCAGGTTTTTCAAAATCATAAAATAAGGCACTACTTTTATAATAATCCCATCTAGAAATTGTAAATGATGGTTCAATGTAAAAAGGTGTTTTAGTTGGAAATTCTAGTCTGATTTTGGTTAATGAACTCGAATTTAATTTTCCTAAATAGCCATTTGCATAAGCAGTAAAACCTATTTTTCCAATATGATTATATTGCACTGCAAGAAAAAAATTACTTATCGGCCGGTTTGATAAATTTCCACCAATATCAAAAAATAAATGCTTATCTCTTTTTGTATTTAATGTTAGGCTATACTTTCCTGAAACAGTATCTAATTTTGTAATAGGATATGCTGATTTAATTTTTTCATCAGCCATTAATCTGAAATACTGCCGCTTTAATTGCTTTAATGTAAAAGTGTCTCGCTTATGACTAATACTCTTTGTAACAAACTTTTGCATATTTGATGTGACGCCAATAACCGCAATTTTGTTGTAAATAATATGAGAAGGTAATGCTTTTGCCTTAAATCCTTTTCGTTTTTGATCTAAGCTAACTTTGTTCTCATAATTAATAATATGCGCTTTTATTTCAGGCATCTTTCTTATTGCAGCAATATAGCCACTATCTATCAATTGTTGAACAATCGTAAAATTTAAAACACTAACATCTGCCCAAGGCTTAATGATAATACCATTGTCGCACACTGGACTAAAATTACTTTTACTCATTAACATATTACGCAATTGTAAATACACATTATCTTCGTTTGGTAATTGAGAATTTTCGGTTACCAAACTTCCAATTATAAAATCGGGATACATTTCATCGTACATGACGTTTGAAGGAAAATTATTATACAAACCTCCATCAAATAACAAAGCACTATCAATTGTAATTGGTCTTAAATAAAAAGGATAACTCATAGAAGCTCTGATTGCTGAAGGTAAATCGCCATTTCTAAAAACAACACTTTGCCTTTTTTCAATATCTGACGCAACGCAGCGATAGGGAATCATTAAACTATCAAAATTATAATGAGAAGCAGCATTTGCAGAAGCAAAAGTTTCCATTAAATAAAAATCAATTGGAACAGAGTTTATTAAATTTGTTGCTAAATTACTTAGTAACGAATTTTTTAAATTTAACTTAAAAGTTCTCCATGAGGCATAATCATCTCTTTTTCGAAGAAAATACCCAAATTTTGGAGACATTTCACCTTTAACTAAATTTGAAAATGCTTGATTTTTAACCATTAGCTCTATCTCCAAAGGCGAATAACCAGCAGCATATAAGCCGCCAATAACACTTCCTATCGATGTTCCTGCTATGCAGTTAACTGGAATATTATTTTCTTCAAGTGCTTTTAAAACACCAATATGCGCTATTCCACTAGCCCCACCGCCACTCATTACTAAACCCACTTTTTGAGCTTTTGAAATAGCAGAGATTGACAACAGTATAATACAAAAAATAATACCGTAACAAGCAGATATTTGTCTGTTTAACTTCAATTAGCACAAATTTACCTTAAAATTTTTATGGTTAGCATATTCTTTTTTATTCGTGCAAAATATTTTATATACTGATTTTATTTATTTACTTAGCAGACTAAAGACAATTGCTTTTTATTTGTGATAAAGTATATAACTAAAAAAATATTATACAGCTTGCTTGTTTTATATGGAGTTATTACTGTCATATTTTTCTTATTTAATGTATTACCAGGAGACCCAGCTACAATTATGCTTGGACAAAGAGCTAATAAAGATGCTATTGAAGCCATTCATAAGGATTTAGGAACAGATAGACCTTTAATGGAACAATACGCCATGTATTTAAATGATTTGTCTCCAATTTCTATGCATAATAATGCTGATAATTCAAGCCAATGGTTTTTGAATCCCGAAAAATATGACTGGAAACCATTATTAGCATTTGGAAATAAATCTGTGATAATTAAATTACCCTATTTACGACGCTCATACATAACTAAGAGGCGCGTAGCAGATATTATTAAAGAAACCCTTCCTGAAACGGCTGTTTTAGCATTTACCTCAATCGTAATTGCATCCATAATTGGCATCTTCTTGGGCATAATTAGCGCAATCAAAAAAAACACTATATACGACCGATTATCTCTTGTAATGGCAGTGTTAGGAATGGCGGCTCCTTCCTTTTTTGTAGGGTTGATTATCGCATGGTTATTTGGATATGTATTAACGGATTATACAGGCTTATCTCCCACCGGAAGTTTATATGATATAGATGTTTGGGAGGGCGAAACAATGACATTAAAAAATCTAATTTTGCCTGCAATAACTTTAGGCATTAGACCTTTAGCAATTGTTGTTCAATTGATGAGAAGTTCACTTTTAGATGTTATGAATCAGGATTATATAAGAACTGCTAAAGCAAAAGGCCTTTCAATGTATTCGGTAATAATTAAACACGCTTTAAAAAACGCATTAAACCCAGTTATAACTGCTATTTCGGGTTGGTTTGCAGGATTAATGGCAGGAGCCGTTTTTGTAGAATATATTTTTAGCTGGAAAGGCATAGGTTACGAAGTATTTGAAGCGTTAACTAAAAATGATTTACCGGTTGTAATGGGAGCAACCTTAATATTTGCTTCCATATTTGTAGTTACTAATATATTTGTGGATATTGCTTATGGCATTTTAGATCCACGAGTTAGAGTCAAATAAATGAGCAGACAAAAAATAGTTGCAGGAAATTGGAAAATGAATAAATCATTACAAGAAGGTAAAACTCTTGTAGAAATGATTTTAAATCAGGTAAATGATTTTGATGAAGTTACTAAAATTATTATTCCTCCATTTACTTATTTAAGTTCTATTAATTCTCAACTTTCAAAAAAAGAAAACTTTTTTTTAGGCGCACAAAATTGTCATACAAATGCTAACGGCGCTTTTACAGGAGAAATAAGTGCCAACATGCTGTCTTCGGTAGGTTGTAAATTTGTGCTTGTTGGTCATAGCGAAAGAAGACACTATTTTAAGGAAAAAGATGCTGACTTTGTTTTAAAAATAAAAGAAGCTTTAAGAAATAACATACAACCTATTTTTTGCATTGGCGAAACAATTCACGAGCGTAAAACCGATAATCATTTTAAAGTGATTACGGAACAATTAACTAATGTATTAAAAGAATTTTCAATCGATGATTTTGCTAAATTTATTTTAGCTTATGAACCTGTTTGGGCTATCGGTACCGGAGAAACAGCAACTGCCAAGCAAGCTCAAGAAATGCATGCTTATATTAGAGGTGTTGTAGTAGATATTTATGATTCAAATAGTGCTAATAACGTCTCCATATTATATGGCGGAAGTTGCAATGCCCAAAACGCTCAGGAATTATTTAAATGCAAAGATGTGGATGGAGGATTAATTGGTGGTGCTTCGCTAAATGCTGATGATTTTTGTAAAATTATTTTTTCTTTCTAATTTTTTGATAAAAGATTAAAGACTCAAGATTAAAGATTGACTAATCTTTAATCCAAGGATTAATTTATTTAAATTCGTATTCTATTAAATTTAATTTTCAAATGGACTATATACAATATTCATTTACCGTTACTCCAGCGGAACCAGGTTCTGATATTTTAATTGCTTTATTAGCCGATTTAGGTTTTGAAAGTTTTACGCAAAATGATTCCGGACTAGAAGCTTATATTCAACAAGAATTTGATAATGAATCGTCTGTGAAAGAGCTCGGTTTTGAAGACTTTACTTTTTTGTACACACGGACTGAAATCCCAAAAACTAACTGGAATGAGGAGTGGGAGAAAAATTTTAATCCTGTTTATGTGGATGATTTAGTTTGTATTAGAGCCCATTTTCATCCAACCTCAAAAAATGTAAAACATGATATAGTCATTACTCCAAAAATGAGTTTTGGAACTGGTCATCATGATACAACGTGGTTGGTTAGCAAAACAATGTTTAGCCTTGATTTTAAAAATGCTTCTGTTTTAGACATGGGTTGTGGTACAGGAATATTAGCAATACTAGCAAAGCAACTTGGAGCAACAAAATTATTAGGAATAGATATTGATGATTGGAG
>JBIKOX010000229.1:0-4339 GCA_044357775.1 Bacteroidia bacterium
CGCTAATAAGCATGGTAAATGTTTAATTATAACGGAAGAGCCTGTATTTAACGGCTTTGCTCAAAGTATTGCCGCTCGAATCTCAGAAAATTGCTTTAAAAATTTAGATGCGCCTGTTCGTGTAGTTGGTTCAGAAAATTTACCTGCAATACCATTAAATTCTATTTTAGAGAAAACGATGCTGCCAAATGCAGATAAAGTAGAAAAAGCAATTGCAGATTTACTAAACTATTAACCAATCTTTTTAATAGAGAGATCCGTGGTTTTTATAGATTTCAAATGCAAACTACTTTTATCAAAGTAGAGTAATTTTAAGAAACTAATTTTATCTTCTGACCAAGCAGTAGTTGTGGATTTTTTTTAAGTCCGTTAATTTCTATCAATTTGTTTACACTAATTCCATATTTTTTTGAAATCCCATATAATGTTTCGCCTTTCTTTACTTTATGAATTTTTAAAGTACTGCTTGTATTATTTTCTGCTAATTTAATGGTTGTATCTTTTTTTGCGTTAGATGCAACATTTGTTTCTGGTTCTTTTGGAGCATCTGATTTTGAGATTGCGGGCTGAGTTATGACATCTTGTTTTACATAAACAATTAACTTCTTGCCAGCCTTAACTCCTTTTTTACCAATATAATTCCATGATTTTAAATCAGCAATGGTAACGCCATATTTTCGTGCAATTGTACTTAGCTTTTCCTTATTTCTAACGGTATGAATTTTTTGAACTTCCTTAACAGCAACCGTGCTTTCTGAAGCAACTAATTGTTGAGATTTGATAGCTGCATAAATTTCTGTTTCATTAGAAATAAAAGTTCCAATTTTAGCTTTTGGAAGCGTTAAACTATTTCCACCTGCAGGAATCATTCCTTTTCGGTATTGAGGATTAAAGTAAATAATATCTTCTACCGGCACATCTAAAGCCGCAGATATTTGCTCAAAAGTCATTGGCTCTTTTAAAACAGCCGTATCAACTTCAAAATAAGTTTTACGTGGAGAAGACGCATAAATATTATGTTCTGTTGGATAATTCATGACGTAATTTGCAGCAATAAAAGCAGGCACGTAAGCTTGTGTTTCTGTTGGTAAAAACGGACGTATTTCCCAATATGTTTTTTTACCCCCGCTTCTGCGTATTGCTTTGCTAATGGTTCCAGGCCCTGCATTGTACGCGGCTAAAACCATTTGCCAATCACCAAACATACCATATAAGCTTTTTAAATACTCTGCCGCTGCCTCAGTTGCTTTATATACATTTGAACGCTCATCTATATAGGATGTAACGTTTAAACCGTACATTTTACCGGTAGGATACATAAATTGCCATAAGCCCGTTGCTCCGCATTTAGAGCGCGCAATAGGATTAAGGGCAGACTCAATAACTGCTAAATGTTTTAATTCTAACGGAATATTATGTCTATCAAACACTTCTTCAAACATTGGATAATACAATTGGGATAATCCCATCACTCTACTAACTAATTGGCGCTTACGAACAGCATATAATTCTATAAATCCCTTAACGTGAGGATTATAAACCAAGTCAAAAGGAGAGTTGGCATCTAATTTTGCCAAACGGCTTTCATATACAAAGTCTTCAAAGCGAGGAACGCTATCTTCGGTGTATTTGTATTTATTAGTTTTAGGATACACTGGCTTTACAAGCGCCTTTTCAAGTACTTTTTGGTTTGCCAAGCTGTCTAGCATTGCAGCCACCGGATTGTCAGTCATTGTAACCGTATTTTGTCCAAATAAGTTACTGGTTGCCAAAACAGACACTGTGAGTGCTATTTTGAATGTATGTTTTAAAATAGTTAGCATCGCTTTTATTTTTATATCATAACGTTATAATTTACAAATCGTTACAATAATATTTTGATTCTTATATACAAGTATAAAAAAAATATGTAATAAACAAAAATTAAAGTAGTTTAATTTTTAACTTTGCAATGTGAAAAACAAAAAAGAAGAATCAAAAGAATATTTTGAACGAAGTATTTTTTTGGTAGTAGTGGTTGCCGTTTCTGGTTTTTTTTTAGACTGGTTAAGCATAACATTATTATTAGATGTAAATCCGTGGGGTACCGCTACTGCAATTCCTGGTTTAATGCTTACGCTACAGGGCATATGGTTAATTGTAAATCCTTTTGCGGTGATATATCAAGATAGGTTTGAAATAAAACAATCGTTGTTATACAATAAGGAGTTTTTTTATCTAGATGCTAAAGCTATTGATGACAAAAAATCTCATTCGGTGCAAATAATTTATAATGATGGCGATATAGAAAATCTTCCTTTGTTGGGAATGAGAGCTTCTCACAAAAAATTATTTAAAGATAGGCTAAAAGAAAAAATAGTTGAGAGTAATAAACACAGAGATTTTTAAAACCACATTAATTATACACCCATGAAGAATAAGAAACTTATTTTTTTTGTCATCATTTTATTTCCCGCATTATTTAAAATTATTTTAGAATTTACAACCATTAATTCTAGAAAGCTGCCTCATTACGGACCAAAAGAGTTGATTGGGAAAGATACCGCGTTTTATAATGTAACTTCAGACTTTAAAACTTTACCAGCAATTTCTGCTAATGCAAAAGATTTACAGAATTTAAAATTAGATACCATAAACTTTCCTTTGTATGCTGTTTGTTTTATAAAACAAAGTTATAAGAAGGATGATTACAGAATGGCTGGTTTAACCGAATATGCCCAATACAAAAAAGATAAGATAAAATTAATTCCTTTTGTAATCATTACTCCCTGCGATAGCTTGAACGATTCAAATTCTTTGCGTGAAATGCAAAAGTTATCTGTTGGAAATAAAAATATTTATAATTACTATTGGAATTCGTCGTCGTTTGATAGTTTAAATGCAACCTACTTTAATCAAAAACCAATTTATGTGGATTATAGTTTTTTTGTTTTAGTAGATAAAAAAAGAAACATTAGAGGTTACTATGATGGTAGGTATGTTTCTGAATTAAAAAGGTTAACCGAAGAATATCAGCATTTGCGAATGAAAGAAGAAAAGCAAAACGTAATTAACATAAATAAAATTGAAACTAAATGATCGTCAAGTTTTCTATACTATTTTTATCACTCCTTGTTTTTAGTTGTACTGAGCGTTCAGTTAAAACTAACAAATTACTATTACCAATAATTGGCGAAAAAAAATTAGCTGGCGTTGACGGCACTGATACTATTTACCATACCATTCAGCCATTTTCATTTATTAATCAGTTTAACGATACTGTAACAGAAAAAACAATTGCAAATAAAATTTATGTAACAGATTTTTTCTTTGCTACGTGCCAAAGTATTTGTCCTAAAATGAGTTCACAATTAGTGCATGTGCAAAATGCTTTTAAAAATGATAAGGACATCTTATTACTATCGCACACCGTAAATCCTGCTAATGATACTGTTGAGGTTTTAAACGGCTATGCGCAAACGTACGGCGCTATACAAAACAAATGGCATTTGCTAACAGGTAATAAAAAAGCTATTTATGATATGGCGCGCTATAGCTATTTAGTAAACGCTTTACAAGAAGATGGAAGCGCTGAAGGTTTTTTGCACAGCGAATTATTTATTTTAATAGACAAGCAAAAACGCATTCGTGGATTTTATGATGGCACTGATAGCGTAGCAGTAGTTAAATTAATTTCGGACATTAAACTTTTAAAACAAGAATAATGAACTACAAGTTGATTGTTATTTGTTATTTTATAACATCAACCTTATTTGCGAAAAGCAAATTAGCAACCATTTATTATTTAGATAGTACCTCAACCATTATTTATTCAGAAAACATTTCACTGAATGATAAAAAACCTAACCCAATTTTTCAACTATTTAAAAAAAAACAACGCTTAAATAAACGAATAACGGCAGCTGTTTTAGCATTCCCGTTTCCGTTTGGTATTGTTGGTTTACACCGTATTTATTTAGGAACCAAGCCACACGTGCCAGTAGTTTATATTGCAAGTTTTGGGGGTATATTTGGACTTTTACCTTTTATTGATTTTTGTGCCATCACGTTTGGTAAAAACTTTGATCAATACCGAGATAACGGCAATGTATTTATGTGGGTAAAAGAATAAAAGTAAAATTTACCGCAACTTGTAATAGAGTTGCACTCCGTTTTTAAAATATACTACAGAATTTAACTATCTCTGAACTCCAAAAGTACAAATATCAGTCATTCTATTTTCTGTTACTTAATTTGTAATTCAATAATAAACTTGGTTTCGTATATTTACAATCAGCGAAATAAATTATGAGTAACGAATTACAAATACTATCAAAAAATTTACTTGAAGATTTTCAAA
>JBIKOX010000046.1:0-16523 GCA_044357775.1 Bacteroidia bacterium
TTCTACTTGCATATTTTTACGTTTTGCGTAATCTTCTATTTGTTCTTTATTCAACTTGCCAATTCCAAAATAGTGAGATTGAGGATGAGAAAAATATAAACCACTTACTGCGGCAGTTGGAACCATTGCTAAACTTTCTGTTAAAATAATACAGGTGTTTTTTTCAACATCCAACAATTTCCAAATTGTATTTTTCTCGGTATGATCTGGTTGAGCAGGATAGCCAGGTGCTGGACGAATACCAGCATATTCTTCCTTAATTAAATCTTCATTTTTATAATTTTCATCTTTGGCATAGCCCCAAATTTCTGTACGAACTTTTTTATGCATTAATTCCGCAAAAGCTTCTGCTAATCTATCTGCCAAGGCTTTCAGCATAATTGCACTATAATCATCATGATCTTTTTCGAACTGAGCAACATGCGCATCAATGCCAATACCGGTTGTTAAAGCAAATGAGCCGATGTAATCTTTCTTCTCTACTCCGCCGGAAGTGACACCTTTTGGCGACACAAAATCAGATAAAGCTACATTGTATTGTCCTGCTGGTTTTTTACTTTGTTGACGCAATGAATGGAACGTGGCAATCACATTTCCTTTTTCATCATACACTTCTGTATCATCATGATTTACTGTGTTGGCGGGATAAATACCAATGACAGAATTTGCTTGTAACCATTTCTCAGAAATGATTTTACTTAACATTGCTTGTGCATCATTAAATAATTTTGTGGCTTCTATACCGCGACTTGCATCCGTTAAAATTTTTGGATACGAACCTTTTAATTCCCAGCTATGAAAGAACGGTGTCCAATCAATATATTCTGAAATTTCTTTTAAATCGTAATTATCAAATACTTTAGTTCCAATAAAATTTGGTTTAGCAATGTCTGTTTTATTCCAATCAATTGGAAATTTATTTTCTCTGGCTTCTGCCATCGAAATTAATTTATTTTGAGACTGTGCATTTTTATTTTGTTCACGCACACGCTCATAATCTTTGCGGATGTCTGCCATAAAAGCATCTCGCAGTTCGTTTGAAATTAAACTACTTGCTACAGGAACTGATTTACTAGCATCGTTTACGTGAATCACTGGACCAGAATAATTTTGTGCAATCTTTACTGCTGTATGCACTTTAGAAGTTGTAGCACCGCCAATCATTAATGGTAGTTTAAAGTTCAATCGTTCCATTTCTTTGGCTACATGAACCATTTCATCTAATGATGGCGTAATTAATCCACTTAAACCAATAATATCAACGTTATGTTTTTTTGCTTCTTCTAAAATTTTATCACAACTCACCATCACACCCAAGTCGATGATTTCGTAGTTATTACAAGCCAAGACAACGCCTACAATATTTTTACCGATATCATGCACGTCGCCCTTTACAGTTGCCATTAAAATTTTACCAGCATTCGTTCTACCATCACCAACAATACCAGCTTTAGCATTATCTTCTTTTTCTTTTAATAAATAAGGTTCTAAATAGGCAACCGCTTTTTTCATCACACGTGCACTTTTTACAACCTGAGGTAAAAACATTTTTCCGCTTCCAAATAAATCACCAACCACGTTCATACCATCCATTAAAGGACCTTCAATTACATGTAATGGCCTTCCTAATTTTAAGCGAGCTTCTTCAGTATCTGCATCAATATGTTCAACCAAACCTTTTACTAAGGCATAACTTAATCGTTCTTCAACGGTTCCTTTTCTCCAAGCTTCGTCTTTTTCTGTTTTCTCTTTGGTAATACCTTTTAAAGATTCAGCATGATCAACTAATCTTTCTGTTGCGTCATCTTTTCTGTTTAATAAAACATCTTCAACTAATTCTAACAATGTTTTGTCAATGTCATCATACACTACTAATTGAGCTGGGTTTACAATTCCCATATCCATTCCGTTTTTTACGGCGTGGTATAAAAATGCCGAGTGGATTGCTTCACGCACATGATCATTTCCTCTGAAAGAGAAGGAAACATTACTTACGCCGCCACTAACTTTTGCATATGGTAAATTTTGTTTAATCCATTTGGTAGAGTTGAAAAAGTCTAAAGCGTTTAAGCGATGTTCTTCCATTCCTGTTGCAACAGGAAAAATGTTTGGATCGAAAATAATATCCTGTGCAGGGAAGTGAACTTTATCTACTAAAACATCATAAGCACGTTTACAAATTTCTTTTCTGCGCTCAAATGTATCGGCTTGACCAATTTCATCAAAAGCCATGACGATAACTGCGGCGCCGTATTGTTTTATTTTACGAGCTTGCTCTATAAATTTTTCTTCCCCTTCTTTTAATGAAATTGAGTTAACAATTGCTTTTCCTTGAACGCATTTTAGACCGGCTTCAATTACGCTCCATTTACTAGAATCGATCATAATAGGCACACGAGAAATATCGGGTTCTGATGCTATTAAATTTAAGAATGTTGTCATGGCTTGCTCGCTATCCAACATACCTTCATCCATGTTTACATCAATGACTTGTGCGCCGCCATCAACCTGGTCTTTAGCTATAGATAAAGCTTCTTCAAAATTTCCTTCTTTAATTAATCGTAAAAATTTTTTAGAGCCAGTTACATTTGTTCGCTCACCTACATTTAAAAAATTACTTTCAGGTGTTAGCGTGTAAGGTTCCAAACCACTTAAATGCATTAACGTATCAGGTTGAGGTTTTTTGCGTGGTTTCGCATCTTTGGCTATTTCAGCAATGCGTTTAATATGGGCAGGAGTTGTTCCACAGCATCCACCAACAATATTTAAAAATCCTGCTTTTAAAAAATCTTCTATTTGATGGCCCATTTCATGAGCATCTTGGTCGTATTCTCCAAACTGATTTGGTAAACCTGCATTTGGATATGCACTTACATAAAATGGTGCTTTGTTAGAAAGCTCTTCTAAATATGGACGCATATCTTTGGCTCCTAAAGCGCAGTTTAAACCAACGCTTAATAAATCAACGTGGGAAACTGAATTTAAAAAGGCTTCGGTTGTTTGTCCTGATAAAGTTCTTCCACTGGCATCTGTAATGGTTCCTGATACCATCACTGGCATTTTCTTATCTATCTTTTCGCAATAGTTTTGTATAGCAAATAAGGCCGCTTTGGCATTAAGTGTATCAAAAACAGTTTCAATTAATAATAAATCGGCTCCACCGTCAATTAAGCCACGCACTTGTTCTGTATACGCTTCAACTAATTCATCAAATGTTATTGCTCTAAATCCAGGGTCGTTTACATTTGGTGATAAAGATAAAGTACGATTGGTTGGTCCAATTGCGCCTGCCACGAACTTAGGAATAGAAGCAAATTCAGGAAATTCGGTTTTAAATTCCGCAATAGCTTCTTTTGCAATTTTAGCCGATTCAAAATTTAATTCATACACAAACTCTTGCATATCATAATCCGCCATAGCAATTGTTGTATCGCTAAAAGTATTGGTCTCAATGATGTCAGCGCCTGCTTTTAAATATTCTTTATGAATCGTTTTAATGATTATTGGCTGAGTAATTGATAGCAAGTCATTATTGCCTTGTAAATCTTTATGCCAATCAGCAAAACGTTTTCCTCTGAAATCTTTTTCAGTTAATTTATATTGCTGAATCATACTGCCCATGGCACCATCAATCACTAATACTCTTTTTTCTAATTCTTGTTGTATTGTAGTCATAAGCCCCTCCTCATTCCTCCCCAAGGGGAAGGAAGAAATTTGTTTTTAATCTTATTTTAATAAAAAATCCCTTCTGTTTTGAGTCAGAAGGGATTAGTGTTTTTATTTTATTTTAAGTTTTACTAATTGTATCTGACTTATTTTTCCTAATTTAATTAGGACGAATTTCCACCTTCTAATAATAGTTTTAAGTTTTTAATGTTTAGTTATTAGTAATTTTCTTATTTAAAACTAATAACTCAAAACTTAACACTGATATCAGGGTTGGTAAAGCTTCATAGGGCGTATCCCTCGGCTTTTCTTAATAAGTGTGTTAAAGAACGAGTTACAAAGATATAACTATTTATGTAAATTTATAGGATATTGTCAGTGTCTAATTATTAACATTTTTACTTTTTATATAATGAAAAAACTATTGATTATTTATTGTTTGTTTTGCGGCTTAAGCCTTCTTGCTCAAAAACAAACTAAAGAAGTAAATCAAGTTTTAACAAATATGAAAACACAAGAAGATTCATGGAATAAAGGAGATATAAGAGGTTTTATGGAATATTATTGGAAAAGTGATAGTTTAAAATTTATTGGTAGCAAGGGCATCACTTATGGATGGCAAAAAACCTTAGATAATTACATCAAAGGGTATCCAAATAAAGAGGCTATGGGAATTTTAACTTTTACTATCCTTGAATCTACTCAGTTATCTAAATCAAGTATTTACGTGATTGGGAAGTGGGACTTAAAAAAAGAGAAACCCTCAGGCGGGCATTTTACTTTGCTATGGAAAAAAATCAATAATCAATGGGTAATTGTAGCGGACCATACAAGTTAAAAGAGTATGGAATTAGGATTATATAAGCATTACAAAGGAAATATTTACGAGGTGATAGGCATTGCTAAACATAGCGAAACGTTAGAAGATATGGTTGTGTATAAAGCAACTTATCAACCTGAAGGTGAAAATTTGTGGGTGCGACCTTTAAAAATGTTTATAGAAACAATTATAATTGACGGAGCAGAGAAGAAGAGGTTTGAGAAAATTTAGACACAAAACTTATATCCAACTCCTCTGATTGATAAAAAATAGATTGGTTCTTTTGGGTTCAATTCAAATAATTTTCTAAAATTTAGTATGTAATTGTCAATAGTGCGAGAAGATGAGATTTCATCTTTTGTCCAAAGTTTATCGAGTATTTCATCTCTAGATATTACCTGATTTAAATTATCTGCCAATAATTTTAAAAGTGCTATTTCTCTCTTTGATAAATCTTCAGTTTTTCCATTCCTACTGATTACTTGAAAATTAGAAAAATTAATTTCGCAATTATCAAATTTAAAAATAGATACTTCATTTTTTTTTGGATAATTTCTTTTAAGTACATTTTGAATTCGAAGAAGTAGCTCTTCCAGGTCAAAAGGTTTTGTGATATAATCATCAGCTCCTAGTTTTAAGCCCTCTATTTTATCCTTTACATTATTTTTTGCTGTTAAAAAAATGACGGGTATGTTAATATTCAGATCTTTAAGAAGTTTGTAAATTTCAATGCCTCCTAATTCTGGTAGCATGATATCTAATAATATTAAGTTTGGTTTAAAATTTTTAATAATTGAAATGGCATCTGCGCCCGAATTGCATGTTTCAGTTTCATAATTTTCCAGCTCTAAATTTAACTTTAAAGTTTGTTGAAGTGTTAATTCGTCTTCTATTATTAATATTTTAAATGACATATATTTTTAAAAAACAATCTACCGATTATATTATGAGTATTATTTTTTGTGATACATTTTATGCTTAAAAATTTAGTGTATTATTTTAGTTGTTTTAAATAAAGTTGAATGGTGTTTTCTAAACCTAAATACAACGAATCGCTAATTAACGCATGCCCAATAGAAACTTCTAAAAGATTTTGGGTGTTTTTTTTAAAATAAGCTAAGTTTTCCAAATTTAAATCATGCCCGGCATTAACGCCTAATCCTAATTGATTTGCTAATTTAGTTGCTTCTGTAAATGGTATAATTACAGCTTCTTTATTAGTTGAATAATGTTTTGCGTATTCTTCTGTATATAATTCAATTCTATCAGTGCCAGTAGCTTTTGCACCTTCAATCATTTGTAAATCAGCATCAACAAATATAGAAGTGCGAATTCCTGCTTGCTTAAATTTAGAAATAATCTCAGTTAAATAGTCTTTATTTGCAATCGTATCCCAACCATGGTCAGAAGTTAATTGATTATCGCCATCAGGAACCAATGTTACTTGTTCTGGTTTTATATCTAATACTAAATCTACAAATTTTTGAATTTTAGGATTACCTTCAATATTAAATTCAGTTTTCAAAAGTGGTTTTAAGTCATATACATCTTGGTAGCGAATATGCCTTTCATCTGGTCGGGGATGAACTGTTATTCCTTGTGCTCCAAAGCGTTCAGCATCTTGCGCAACCTGCAGTAAATTTGGAGTGTTGCCTCCACGTGAATTACGAATGGTTGCTATTTTATTAATATTTACAGAAAGTTTAGTCATAAGTTGTAAAAGTAATGTTTTAAAAAGTACTATAAAAAACGTTTTCCAAATTCTTCGTTCGGTATTGGGCAATGATCCATTTTGCCATACCATTTGTAACGATTTTTTGCAATAAAATCATAAACGGTATTACGTATGATAGCCGGGATAATAATAAATGCAAACGCAATAGGATAAGCTCCTTTTAAATATTTTGTTAACCTTAATGCTGCTGTTGACTTAATGTACATTTTGTTTTTTTCTATAAGTACAAGGCTATTAATTTTGTGTGGATCAATTTTATAATAGTTTAAAATTTCAATACCGCTAGTTGATTGTAGCGAAGTAAAATATATTTCAGATTTCTTTTCATGTTTTAAAATAAATTGAACTGAAGACTGACAAAGATTACAATAACCGTCAAATAACAAAATGGTTTTATTTTGAAAAAGTGGATTCATTATGGTTTAATTGCAACAGAGTAGGGGTCTGATGCAACTTCAGTTTTTTTAGATAATAATTGCATCGTATTAATATTAAAATAGCTCACAAATCCATTTCTTCCGCAAACTCCGGTATGGTGCGGTGTTGGACCATTGATTTGTATATTTCTGCTTGCAACAACTAAAATATTGTTTGCTTCATCAATTCCCAAACCATGTGGTTGATAGCCAACAGAAAAATTTGTAGATTGCAAGGTAATCATATCTATTACGGTAACTGATCCCTTTAAATTTGTTGTAGTTCCTGGTTCATCTTGACAAGAAACATATAGTTTATTTCTTGCATTACTTATTGCAAATTCAAGTGGATATTGGCCCGTGGAAATGATTTGTAGCAGGTTATCTCCAGCTGTATTAAAAACTCGAACTTGGTTTGTATTTTGACAGGTAACAAAATAGCTTAATCCATCTTGCGAAAAAATAATTTCATGAGGATTTAGCGACGAAGTTTGGTTTGGAGTATTTCCATCTAACGAAATTTCTTGAAATCCATTATTTAAATTTGCGTCAATTTTATAAATGTAATTGCCTGTTTGTCGGGTGATATATATGGTATCGTTATTTTTATTTAACGCCACCCCGTGAGCATCGGTAAAATTTCCACCTCCTACATTATTAAGCAATAACATATTTTCAACGTCAACTATTGCTAATCTACTATTTGCTTGCCAACTAACGCAATAGGCTTTTTTGCTATCATTACTAATTGTGAGGGTATTCCAATTAATATCTGTTCCTAAAGTCACTTCTCCAACAAAGCTATCATCAGATGTTCTGTATTTTTGTAAAATATTATTGGCAACAAATACCACATACCAGTATTGACCGTCTGGTGAGATTTTTATCATATGAGGTAACTCTGGTGTATTTATTTTATTTCCAACAGTTATATATCTCATTGGAAGTTGCGTGTTGGCATCAAATACTGCAACAACATCGCAGCCTTGGTTTAACACATAATATTTTTTTCTGTTTGGATTATCAGCCCACATAACGTTTCCATTTTTATCGGGTGCTCCATTATCAATCCAATCTTTTATTGTTTTAACTTCTTGTTTACTTAAAACGTTCCCGTTTAAAGGCATTGTTGGATTATTTATTGGTCCGTACTCTGTATATGTGTTTATGAAATAACATAAAGTAGAAAAATCGCTTCGATATGGAATAACCGGTGAGCCGCTGCTGGACCCTTGAAATAGCGTATTAAAATCAGTTAAATTTAAATTCCCTGCTGCTTTATAACTTGCTTCATTATGGCATCCTGAAGTTGCGCATTTATTTGAAATAATTTTTCCAATCTCCTCAGGATAATTATTTGCAACGGGCAGTGAAGGGTCTTTTTTACATGACATTAAAATAATTAGTAAAGCCGAAGCACTTGCAATTATTTGTTTTAAATGAATCATTTTTGTAAAATAGGTTTTATAAAAATACAATAGTCTATTGAAAAAATAAGTTAAAAAAATTATAAGCACGCTAATCTTAACATTTGCATATACTGCAAACCCTTTTGTCTTGCAAATTCAATATTGTGTTCTGGAATTAATTCTGCATTTGGATATAAACTAATTGCTTTGGTTAAACTCTCTTCTCTTAAAATATGTATCATCGGATAAATAGAACGATTGGTATAGTTAGCGGCATCATCATCTTCTGCATCTGCAAAGCAATAATTAGGATGAAAGCTTGCAAGTTGATAAATACCTTCATAATTTTCTTTAAATAAAAGGTTTTCAGACTTTTTAATTAACTTCAGGTAATCGTTAAAGTCATCAAATTCTTGCGCAAAAATTATAAAGCTCGTTTCAATATCAGAATGAGCATCTAAATGAATTAATTCTTGTTTTAAAAGAGTTAAACTTTCCACCAAATTTATAGTGTAAACAACTTTGTAGTGAATGTTTTTTTTGAGAACTGCACTAGCTGCAAAAGGACAAAAATTGCAGTCAATTACTACTGATTTAATCCAGTTTATTGTTTGTTCAATAATTTTTTCACTTGGCACTTGCATTATATTGCAATTATTTTTAAGTATTAATTAGAGTTTTTGTAAATAAATCTGGTAAAAACGACATTAATTGTTCTTTTCAAAGCTAATTAAAATTTACAAATAAATGTTTATACCTTCATGCAGTAATTTTATTTTTAATAGTCATGTTATTTGCCGAAGTATATACAGATGGTTCTTGTCATACTCAAAAATGCATTGGCGCATGGGCTTCAGTTATATTAATAGATAGTCAAAAAATTATATTAACAGGAACACAAATTGAAACTACTCATAACAGAATGGAACTATTAGCAGTCATAAATTCTATTAAACATGTTACGCAAAATTTCCCTGCCGTAAAAGATATAAAAGTCGTTTCTGACAGCCAATATGTAATTGGCTTAATTGATAGGAAATTTAAGTTTATTAAAAGCAATTATAAAACAAAAGCAGGTATTGATATTAGAAATGTGGATTTAGTAAAAGAACTATTAGCACTTTTAACTTTTGTGTCTGTTACTTTTGTTAAAATTAAGGCACATCAAAAGCCAAATTCTATAATCAATTACAATATTGAAGTGGATAAATTGTCGAGGCAGCTTGTTCGCGAATGGTCAAACAACAAGCAGCAAAACACCGAATTTAAAGCAATAACATAAAAAAGCCCTTAAAAGTAAATTTAAGGGCTTTTGCCGAATTAGTAACTATTCTTGTGATCCCGCTGGGACTCGAACCCAGGGCCCATACATTAAAAGTGTATTGCTCTACCAGCTGAGCTACGGAATCATTAATTTAAGAACGTTATTCCCTTTTCGGGCTGCAAATATATAAACGATTTTTTAACTAACAATTTTTTTTTAATTTTTTTTATAAATTATTTGTATTGTGTTGCTTTTACACGCTATTAGCCTTATTTTTATACATCTTTATGAACTTTACACCTCAAATAAATTTATTAAAAGGATTTTGCACATTAAGTTTTGGTGTTTCTGCCGATGATGCCGAGTTAGTTTTTGGTAAACCTGAAGAAATTCAAGTTTTAGATGATTCGATTTTAGAAACTTCTTGCACCGTTTATCACTATTGGGATTTAGGTTTTTCTTTATTTTTTGATAATAAAAATGCTATGAAGTTTGGAAGTGTGGAGGTTGATAACAAAGACTCGCTACTATTTGGTAAGAAATTATTTTCACTAACTGAACAACACTTAATTGATTTAATGAAAGAACATAACTACATATTAACAGATACAGAAAAACAAGATTGGGGTGAAAAACGCCTAAGCTTTGATGAGGCAGGTTTAGATTGTTACTTCGAAAATGGTAAATTATCCTCTATTAATTTTGGAGTGATTGATGAACCAAATAACTTTGAATTTTTGCCGAACTAGTATAATTAGTTGATTCGACAATGTGATAATTCAACAATGTAATTACAAAATTTAAAACTAAAAACTAAGCACTAACAACTAATAACTTTTTAAAAATGCCAGGAACAGAATTATTTGGCGCCGAAGAGCGCAAGGAAATTGAGGATGTATTATCAACAGGAATATTATTCCGTTTTAACCATGATGCTCAGCGTAACAATATTTGGAAAGCAAAAGACTTTGAAGCAGAAGCTAAAAAAATAACGGGAGCAAAATATGCGTTAGCTGTTTCTAATGGCTCTGCTGCTATTTTAGCTGCGCTTGCGGCTAGTGGCATTGGAACTGGAGATGAAGTTATTTGTCCGCCATTTACCTATATTGCATCTGTCGAAGCCGTTTTAATGCTTGGTGCTTTGCCTGTATTTGCAGAAATTGATGAAACGCTTTGTTTAAGTGCAGAAGGAATTAAAAAAGTAATTACTCCAAAAACAAAAGCCGTTTGTTTAGTTCACATGTGTGGTGGCAACGCTAACATGGATGAAATTATGGCAGTTGTTAAAGAACATAATTTAATTTTAGTAGAAGATGCGGGTCAGGCTTTTGCTGCATCTTACAAAGGAACCGCAACTGGTTTGTTTGGAAGCGCTGGAGCATACTCATTCGACTTTTTTAAAATAGCCACAGCAGGAGAAGGTGGTATTTTTGTAACTAATGATGAAAATATATACAAATTAGCAGATAGTTATTGTGATCATGGTCACGACCATGTTGGTAATAATCGTGGAATGGAAAACCATCCAGTAATTGGTTTTAACTACCGTATTTCAGAATTACATGCAGCAGTTGGTGCAGCTCAAACTCGCAAAGTACCTGCCATTCGGGAAGCTAACTTAAAAAATAAAGCATTTTTACAGAAAGAATTATCCAAAATAGAAGGTCTTAGTTTTTCTAAACTAGGAGATGATAACGGAGATTCTGGAACGTTCTTAAATATTTTAATGCCTGATACCGAAACAGCTAAACGCACAGTTGATGAATTTAACAAAGCAGGAGTTGGTGGATTTAATTATTGGTTCACAAACATGTACCATTTCATTAATCAATGGGAACATATCAAAGGCTTAAAAACTGCTGCTAAATTGCCCATTCAATTGCTAGGTGCACCGCAAGATTATAATAATTTAGTTTTACCTAAAACGCAAGAAGTTGTAGGGCGTTTAATTTCGTTCGGGGTTCGTTGCACTTGGACAGAGGAAGAATTGAAAACCTTAGCTGTGAAAATTTCTGAATGTGCAGTAAATGCTATGAAACCTGTAAACGCTTAATAAAACATGTTACACAAAAATTTTAAAAATATTGATAAAGTAACTTACGGTCGTGGTTCTTTTGCTCAATTAGCAGAAACGGTTGAACCTATTCGGAAAGAAAATAAAAACTACTTTGTTTACGTTGTCGATAATTATTTTAAAGGGAAACCTTTATCCAACAAATTGCAAAACAAACCAGAGGATTTAATTTATTACATTGATGTTGATCCTCATGAGCCTAAAACAGAGCAAATTGATACACTTCGCGATGAAATTTTAGCAAAGCAAGGTTTGCCAAGTGGTGTTATTGGAATTGGTGGAGGAAGTATTATGGATATTGCCAAAGCTTTATCGTTAATGCTTACCAACGAAGGTTCATCAACATTATATCAAGGATTAAACTTGGTAAAGAAACCAGGAATTTATCATTTAGGCGTTCCAACTATTTCTGGTACAGGTGCCGAAGTATCAATGACGGCAGTATTAACAGGACCTGAAAAAAAGTTAGGATTAAAATGTGATTGGACAGTTTTTAACCAAGTAATTTTAGATCCAGAATTAATTGCATCTGTTCCAACAGATTGGTGGTTTTATACTGGTATGGATACTTACATTCATTGCATTGAATCTGAAACAGGAATTCGTAATAACGCTTTCAGTCTTGCTTACGGCGAGCAATCGTTAAAACTTTGCAGAGAAGTATATTTAGGTGAAAACGCAGGTCGTACTCCCGAAAATGATGATAAGTTAATGGTAGCTTCCTTAATGGGAGGTTTGAGTTTAACGTATAGTGAAGTGGGTGCGTGCCATGCAATTAGTTATGGATTATCTATGATTTTAGGAACTCGTCATTGTTACGCTAACTGTATTATATTTCAACACTTAGGAGATATTTACTTAAAAGGTCATAGTGAGTTTATGCAAATGATTGAAAAGCATAAAATTGTGTTGCCTCAAAACTTAAGTAAAGATTGGACAGAAGAACAAATTACAGCCATGGCTACTGTTTCTTATAATTTACCATTTATGTGGAATCATGCATTTGGCGATAACTACAAAGAAATTGCCACGATAGATTATATTAAAGATTTATTTAGACGACTTTAAAAATTTTCCCGCAGATCTCGCAAATCTCACGGAATTAAATAATTAGAAAACAAGCAATCAGCGCAATCAGCGAAATCAGCGGGAGCAAAAATAAAAACACAATGAGCAAAAAAATAGTAAAAGTAGGAGATATTGAGTGCGGAAGTAAAGAGTTATTCTTGATTTCAGGACCATGTGTAATAGAAGAAGAATCTATTATGATGAAAACAGCTGAGAAGTTGAGAGAAGTTCAAGAGCGTTTAAATATTAAAATTATTTATAAATCATCTTTCACAAAAGATAATCGCAGTAGTTTAAGTTACTACCAAGGACCAGGTTTAATTAAGGGTTGCGAATTATTAGGCAAAATTAAAAATCAATTTGGTTTTCCTGTTTTAACAGACATTCACTCACACGATCAAGCTGAAGCAGCTGGTGAGGTATGTGACGTAATTCAAATTCCTGCTTACTTATGTATGCAGTCATCATTGTTAGTTGCTTCTGCAAAAACAGGTAGAGTAATTAATATTAAACATGGTCAGTTTTTAGCACCAGATAATATGAAACACCCGGTACAAAAATGTATTGACAGTGGAAACGATCAAGTTATTTTAACGGAACGCGGCTACTCTTTTGGTTACAACGATTTAATAGTTGATCCTCGTGCATTTTACCACATGAATAATATTGGTTACCCAGTTGTATTTGACGTAACACACTGTGTACGTAAATATGGTATTCCAAGTTCTGATAAAAAAGGTGGAGCACGCGAGTTTTTGCCAGTATTAGCAAGAGCAGGAGTAGCATCAGGTATTGATGGAATGTTTATTGAAACGCATCCTAAGCCGGAAACTGCTTTATGTGATGCCGCTTCTCAATTATGTGTAACAGATTTAGAAGAGTTTTTAAAACCAATTATTGAACTTCATAATGTTGAAGTAAAATACAGAGATTAATAAATAAATCAATGATTACTAACCCTCTGCGAACTTTGCAATACTGCTTTGCATCTTTGCGGTTAAATTTAAACTAATATGAAAAAAGTAATTTTAATTCTCGTTGCAGGATTTTTCTGCACAACTATTTCGGCTCAAAGTCTTTATATTAAAGGAAGTAAAAAAGGTGAAATTGAGTCTGATGGAGACGTTTACATTGGAGGTTCTAAAAAAGGAAATATTGAAAGTGACGGAGATGTTTATGTTGGTGGATCAAAAAAAGGACAAATTGAATCAGACGGAGATATCTATTTAAACGGAAGTAAAGTTGGTCAGATTGAAAGCGATGGCGACGTTTATAAAAATGGATCTAAGATTGGTCAAATCGAATCAGATGGAGATATTTATAAGAACGGTTCTAAAATAGGTGATTGTAAAGGAGTAAGAAAAGAGTGGGTAGGAGCAGTGGTTTTCTTTTTCTTTATTGAAGATTTAGCCTATTAATTAGTTAATTAGATTATGAGTCGATTCAATAATTTTTATCTAATTGTCAAATAGTCGCATTGTCAAATTGAATCTATGATCGTATCCAGTATAGTAGCCACATCCTTAAATCATGCTATTGGCAAAGACAATAAATTATTGTGGCATTTGCCTGCAGATTTAAAATTTTTTAAAACAACAACCATGGGTTGTCCTGTGATTATGGGACGTAAAACTTTTCAATCAATTGGAAAAACATTACCCGGAAGAAAAAATGTAGTCATTACTAGAGATAAAAATTTTAACTCAGACAATCAATTTGATATTTTAGTAGTTGGAAGTTTGGATGAAGCTTTAGTTAAATTGCATTCCGAGAACGAAGTCTTCATTATTGGTGGTGGAGAAATTTATCAGCAATCTATGGATTCTGTAGATACTATTTATTTAACATTGGTTAATATAGTTATTGACGCAGATGTTTATTTTCCTATAATTGACAAAACTAAATTTGATTTAGTGTGGGAAGAAAAACATGTAGCAGACGAAAAAAATAAATTTGATTATACATTTCAAAAATTTGATAAAAAATGACTTCAATTAACTTAGAAAATATTTTATTTATTGATATTGAAACTGCGCCAATTCATTATCAATACAGTTCGCTTTCAGAAACTGAAAAAGAATTATGGGATAAGAAAATGTTTTACGTTAAAGATTCTACTCCAGAAGAACAATATGCTAAAGCTGGTATTTTTGCCGAATTTGCTAAAGTAGTCTGCATTGGACTGGGATTTATTGCTGGCGGAAAATTTAGAACAAAAGCAATTGCAGGAGATGATGAGCAAGATATTTTAAGTGAATTTTCTAAATTATTAGATTTGCACTTTAATACTAAAGATCATTTTTTATGCGCGCACAATGGTAAAGAATTTGATTATCCATTTTTATGTCGCAGAATTTTAGTTAATAAAATGCCACTACCAAAATTATTGCAAATGCAAGGATTTAAGCCTTGGGAAGTAAAGCATTTAGATACAATGGAAATGTGGCGTTTTGGAGATATAAAAAATTTCACGTCTTTAAATTTATTGGCGCATGTATTTAATATTCCTTCCCCAAAGGATGATATTGATGGTAGTCAAATAGCACAAGTATTTTATGAAGAAAAAAATATTGAGCGAATTAAAACGTATTGTATTAAAGATGTCGTTACTTTAGCACGTATTTATCAAGCTTTAAAAGGATTTGAGGTTTTACAGGATGATGATATAGTTTATACATAGAAAATAAAAATCTGCGATTATCAGCGAAATCTGCGGGAACCTAAAAAATGAAAAACGAAAAAAAAATAGCAGTAATAGGAAGTGGAAGTTGGGCAACTGCCATTGTAAAAATATTATGTAATAATGCCAATAAGGTAAGTTGGTATTTTAGAAGTCAGGAAGATGTTGAATACCTAAATCAATATCAACATAACCCACGTTATTTAAGTTCGGTGCAATTTGACATAAATAAATTAAACTTATCTTCTAATTTATTAGAAACTATATCGCAAGCTGAGGTTATTATTTTAGCAGTTCCTTCAGCGTTTATTAATAACACACTAAAAAATATTCCGGTAGAAGCTTTTAAAAACAAAACGTTTTTTTCTGCTATCAAAGGTATTGTTCCCGAATATAATTTAATTGTTGGCGAATATTTAAATACCGTTTTTCAAGTTCCTTTAGATAATATTGGTGTGATTACCGGACCCTGCCATGCTGAGGAGGTTGCACTCGAAAAATTATCTTATTTAACTTTAGCTTCCAAAGATATTACTAAAGCAGATGAGTTATGTGATTACATGCGTTGTCGTTATATCAAATGTTCGAGTAGTGATGATATTTATGGAACAGAATTATCTGCTGTATTAAAAAACGTGATTGCTGTTGCGGGAGGTATTTGTCATAGTTTGGGGTATGGCGATAATTTTTTATCTGTATTAGTAAGTAATGCCATTCAGGAAATAGATCGCTTTGTGGCAGCGGTTCACCCAATAGATAGAGATACAAAAGCATCGGCTTATTTAGGAGATTTAATTGTAACGGCTTATTCTCAATTTAGTAGAAACAGAATGTTTGGAGCTATGTTAGGAAAAGGTTATAGTGTAAAAAATGCACAGTTAGAAATGAATATGATTGCTGAAGGCTATTATGCCGTGAAATGTGTTGCTGAGATTAACAAAAAATACAATGTTCACATGCCAATTACAAATGCTGTAAATAACATTATTTATAATCATAAAGATGCTAAACACGAAATGGAATTGTTGGCTAATCAGTTATCTTAAAATAAACTGAATTTGTTCGGCTTCGCCGATTTTACAATTCAGCATTTCATTTTAATCTGAATCAATTTCAGCGTAACGATTTATTTCTTCATAGTATTTTTCTCCAATCCCTTCCATTCAAAGGTTTGTATCATATGAACAATATCTTTTCGTAAATAATCAACTACAATTTTCATCGAATCAATATTTGGAACTGCATTAAAGTACAAAGCACCGCGCATAAAATGGTGTGTACTATCAGTTAAATAAAATTGTACGTTTGAAGCTGTGTTTCCTGAAATATCGTAAACTAAGCCGTAAACTTGTGAGCTGTCTCTTACAATAATTGTTTCATCAATTCCTGTA
>JBIKOX010000201.1:0-5219 GCA_044357775.1 Bacteroidia bacterium
ACTTGATGCTTCACCACAAAATCTCTACACTCACCTAAAACAGTATCTAAATTATTGGTTATGATTTTATAACTTAAATGAATTTGTGCATTATATTTTGGGAAGTTTACATTTATCCAGCATGGATCAGCGCCTTTATGTTTGTCATTCAAAATAGTAGCATAGGTTGGAATTTCAAAACTATACGGACAAAGACTATCATATAATCTATACGTTTTTTCGGGAAAATAAATTCTTGGGTAACCTTTTGGCTTGGGAATAAATATTTCGTCATCTTCATCATCTCCGCACGAAGAAAATGAAACTATTGAAATACATATGATAAAAAATGCGAGTAACTTATTAAGCGATTGATTTGTCATGAAACAAATTTAATGATTTTAACCACATGGAAACACACAGGTTTATATCACTACAATCATTATAATAAATGATAGGATAACCAATGTATAGACGGAAAGCGAAGCTTTCCTATGTTAGCGGTTTCAAAATGCAGCTATTGAATTTTCTATGCATGCAGTTAAAAAAAATGAGTTAAAACTAAAACGGCAATATATCTTTTTTACCTAAATCATCAAAGTTCACATTGCTACTGTCTTCAGGTAGGTTTTGATTCGTATTATTATCTTTCCGTTGCAAAACTAAAAATGACTCTCCTACAATTTCTGTAATATTTCGCTTTATATTATCTTTATCAATCCACTGGCGAGTTTGTAATTTGCCTTCAATATAAATTTGAGTTCCTTTTTTTAGTAATTTTTCAGCGCTTTCTGCCATACTGCGCCACAAAACAATATTATGCCATTCGGTTTGTTCAACTTTATTTCCATTTTTATCTTTATGAAATTCGCTAGTTGCTATACTAAAATTAGCGCGAGCAATGTTACCCTCTAAATATTTTAATTCAGGGTCTTTACCCAAGTTTCCAATTAAAATTACTTTATTAACTCCAGCCATAGCGATTTTATTATTTTGGTTATTAGTACAAGACAAACATTGTAAACTTTTTTTTAGTCTCAGTAGTTTATAAAATTTTAAAGTTCTCATCATTCAAACTCGCATAATGTGTACTTTTGTAGTAATGAGTGATTATTTAAATGAACTAAATCCTGTGCAGCGAATGGCTGCCGAAAACACCGAGGGTCCTGTGATGATTATCGCAGGTGCGGGTTCAGGTAAAACTAGAGTATTAACATATCGCATTGCCCATATTATGGCTAAAGGGGCTGATGCGTTTAGTATTTTATCATTAACCTTTACCAATAAAGCAGCACGTGAAATGAAAGATCGTATTGGTAAAATTGTTGGCAGTAAAGAAGCAAAAAATATTTGGATGGGAACCTTTCACTCCATTTTTGCTAAAATATTACGTTTTGAAGCTGAGAAGTTAGGTTACCCTTCCAACTTTACTATTTATGACACCGATGATAGTAAAGGCGTTATTAAGAGCATATTAAAGCAACTGAATTTAGATGACAAAGTATACAAACCATCATTGGTTTTAAACAGAATATCTTCTGCAAAAAATAGTTTAGTTTCTGCAAGTAATTACGCCAATAATCCAATTACTCAAGCTGAGGACAGAGCGTCTAACAAACCTTTATTAGGACAAATATATTTAGCATATCAAAAACGTAATTTCCAATCGGGAGCCATGGATTTTGATGATTTGTTGTATAACACTAATGTGTTACTGCGCGATTTTCCGGAAGTTTTAATAAAATACCAAAGCAAGTTTAAGTATATTTTGGTAGATGAGTACCAGGATACAAACTTTTCGCAATACGTTATTGTGAAACAATTAGCGGCTCGTTTTCAAAATATTTGTGTTGTAGGTGACGATGCACAAAGTATTTATTCATTTCGCGGAGCTAACATTCAAAATATTTTAAATTTCGAAAAAGATTATCCGGATTTAAAAACATTTAAGCTCGAGCAAAATTACAGAAGCACTCAAACAATAGTAAAAGCTGCAAGCGCTGTAATTGCCATCAACAAAGATCAGTTTAAGAAAAATATTTTTACTGCCAATGAAGAAGGCGAGAAAATAAAAATTATAAAATCAAACACTGATAATGAGGAAGGTCAAAAGGTAGCCGCCTCAATTTACGAGACACACTATACGCAGCAAGCACATTTTAAGGATTTCGCTATTTTATATCGCACTAATGCTCAATCTCGTGCGTTTGAGGAATCGTTGCGTAAATTAAATATTCCGTATAAAATTTATGGTGGTGTATCATTTTATCAACGTAAAGAAATTAAAGATGTATTAGCATACTTTCGTTTATCAATTAATCATAATGATGATGAATCGTTAAAACGTATCATTAATTATCCAACGCGTGGTATTGGACAAACAACCATTGATAAAGTAATGATTGCTGCCATGGAACATGATATTAGTATGTGGCAGGTATTGGATAATTTAAAAGATTTTAATACCGGAATAAATAGCGGAACGGCGGCAAAAATATCCGAATTTACCACTGCAATTAAAACGTTTTCGATGATGATGCCCTACAAAGATGCTTTTGAATGTGCTAATCATATTGCTGTAACAAGCGGAATTGTAAAAGATTTATATCATGATAAAACCCCTGAGGGCGTTAGTCGTTATGAAAACATACAAGAATTATTAAATGGTATTAAAGATTTTGTGGTGACTGACAGAACACCTCAGGAGGAAGAACTAAAAGATGCTATTGTTCAAAATACTGAAGTAAATCCGGTAGAGTTATTTGATGCAACAGAGCAAAATGCAACCGTAAGAACGTTAGATGAATTTATGCAGGAAATTTCGTTATTAACGGATGTTGATAAGGAAAAAGAAGATGATAAGAATGCAGATAAAGTGTCGATGATGACTATTCATGCTTCTAAGGGCTTAGAGTTTCCGTATGTGCATATTGTAGGTTTAGAAGAAAATTTATTTCCTTCGCAAATGGCTTTGAATAGTCGTAGCGAATTAGAAGAAGAACGTCGTTTGTTTTATGTAGCAATTACTAGAGCAGAAAAGAAAGCAACTATTAGTTTTGCAACCACTCGTTACCGTTTTGGAAATGTAATTTATTGCGAGCCAAGTCGTTTTATAGATGAATTGGATGAAAGTTGTGTGGATTTTCCGCAAGAACCTGCTTCTAATAAATTTAGCGATGACACGTTTAATAAATATCGTAAACCAAGTTTTAATGATCCATTGAAATCAATTGATTTCAGAACAAAGCAAAGCAGCGGATTTACAAAAGAAGAACCAAAACAAATTAATTTCTCGCCACCAAAAAAACTAATTCCTTTAGCTAAGCGAATGGCCGAAACAAATACGCCAGCCGATAATAGTGCAAATGCTAGTTTAAGAGTTGGCAGTGTGGTAGAACACGAAAAGTTTGGTATTGGCGAAATTACGTTTATTGAAGGTGTTTATCCAAATGCAAAAGCAACTATTAAATTTAGAGATAGCGGTGAGAAAAATTTATTGCTAAAATACGCGAAATTAAAAGTGGTGATGTAGGTTAATTAATACCTCTTTGCTTTTTAATATTTTCGTAAGCTTCTTGTATTTTTTGGAATTTTTCTTGTGCACCTTTTTGATATTCATCTCCCATTGCAGCTACCTTATCCGGATGATTGCGGATAGCCATTTGTCTGTAAGCTTTTTTAATTTCTTCCTCAGTAGCCGTGCTTTCAATACCTAATACTTTGTAATCTGAATTTGTATCGCGGTAAAACATGTTTTTTAAACTCTCAAAATCACTTTGTGGAACGCCCATTAAGTTAGCAATGCGATTTAGTATTTGAATTTCAACTTCAGCTACATGTCCGTCTGCTTTAGCAATACCAAACAAATAATGTAATAATTGTATTCGCACTTCAACCTGCGTTCGCAATTTAATATCGTTACAAATTTGTTCTAACGGAATTTCACCGCCATTTACATAATGTTTTAATGTTTGTAAATGTGAAACCGAAAAAGAAGGCCCGAATTGTTGCGAAAAAAAAGATTTTACATAATCTAATTCAGCTTTAATTACTTTGCCATCTGCGCGCATTACCGCTGCCGATAATGCAATGAGCATGTTTGCAAAATCATTACTACCCGACGTTGATCGTTGCTGATAATATTTAAATACATCATCTGCATTTCTACCTCCTTTAGCATCTTTTTTATTGGATGAGAAATTATCAATAAATGAGCCAGCAAAAAAACCTAGAATAGCTCCCGTTACACTTCTTCCTAAAAAGAAAAAACCAATAAACGCACCAATAAACTTAAACAAACTATATTATTTTTAAATGATTAATAAAGAATGTAAATATACGATTTAGCTTTATTTTTCTACTAAAATTTTGTAAAGTGTTTTGATGATTAACTATTGGGGTGTGCCCGCGAAAGGCGGTCAGGCTTTACGTTGCAATTTTTTTGCAAGATGCAGACATCCGCCAGCTAGCGGAACACTTCAATCCTTCACGCAAATAATGCAAGTAGGTGTAAATATTTCGTTCCCGTGAACTGCGAAAGGGATGCAAACGGAAATACTTTTTGAGGTACGAAAAAAGATTGTAGTGACAGCCCGGTCCGGCTTCTGCCGGATTTGCCCAAATAAAAATAAAATTAAGCCTGAGCTTCCTTCATTTGCATAAACATTTCATTAAAACGTAATCGTACGGTTTCAATAAAACTATCGTTGATTAGTTTCTTTAAACCATCCACCGATTTTACATCTTCGGTGTAAAATTTAAATGCTTGCTCCATTGGACCAGCTTCAAATTTTACAATGTATTTATCATTCATCTGAAAAATAGAAATACTAATGGAAGGATGAGGAATGGAATCAATAATTCGCATAAGTTATTTAATTTCTTTAAAAGCTTTTTTAAAATTCAAAATATTTTTAATGACTCCTGTTGGCGAGGTGTTTCTGTCACCATCTTCATGTATGCGCCCTAAAATTGCATGAGCAACAGCCACATAATGTAATTTACCGGCAGCTTTTAAGGCTTGTTCGGCTTTATCATCGCCATTAATAAAATTAGCGCATGCAGCCCAATCAAACGCTTTTATGTCTATTAAAAATTTAAATGCTTTAGTATCATCCCAAATTGCATTTACAAATGCGGCTAACTCAAAATGCTTGCCATCAATTAAAAACTTAAATGCTTTTTTATCATCTCTAATAGCATCTAACGTGGCAATTAATTCGTGGTAATTATTTTCTATT
>JBIKOX010000171.1:0-6253 GCA_044357775.1 Bacteroidia bacterium
TTTAATATTTAGTCCAAAAGTAATATAAAAAAATCCAATATGCAAATATTGGACTAATTATTTATTCATTTTGGTATTAGAAATAGAATACATAAAGAAAAAAGTGAGTAATCATGATAAAAATATCGAATTAGTATTTCAGTACTTAGATGAGCTATTAGAAAAGAAAGAAAACAAAAAGGAACGACCACAAATTGGTTATAAACTTCCTAAGAAAAAATGATTCGTTTCCCTTACAGTAATTTATTTTATTAGTTAATCTTTATTTTCAAGTAAGGTTTTAATTAAATCCTCCGTTTTTAAGGTGTATTTTTCGTGCTCTTTTCCCGTTGCAGGTCCGCTAAAGCCAGTATAAACCGATTTTACCTGATGGTTTTTATCTAAAAAAATAGTAGTGGGAAAAGCCATAATTCCATTCAGGAAAGGCAAACTTTCTGAGGCCTTTTCTTTGCCCGTCAAACCAGTTAGCAAAATATCGTAGTCAATACTAAAGCGGTTGGTTAAGCGCAATATGTTTCTTTTTGCAGTTTCCATATCCGAAGTTCTTTCGTAAGCCAAGGCAATAATTTCTAATCCTTCTTTGTTATATTGTTTGTAGATCTTTGATAGATAAGCGCTTTCATCCATACAGTTTGGGCACCAGCTACCCATAATTTGCACAATCACTACTTTGTTTTTGTATTTAGCATCGCTTAAACTTACTTTTTCATTTTTGGCATTGTAAAAGGCAAAGTTAATTTCTGCGTTAGGATTTTTTAAATAGGTTAAACTTTCGGGATCGTGTAATTGAAATTTATCATTACGTTTTGCTACCCAGTTTTCATGCCACGTCGCACCTGAATAAAAATCACCCTTTGTAATTTCTGTTTCATTATGGTCGGCAATAAATAAAAATGCATGTGCGCCATCAAAGCAACTCAAGAATAATTTACCATTGGTTTCTATTCCTTCTAAAAACCGATAGTCGCCAGTTTCAGTCAAAAAAGTTCCTTCAACTATTGCTGAATTTGCAATGTATTTAAAAACTCCAATGGCTTTGCTGATATCTTTCGTTTCTGGGCTAAAGGTTGTTTCCCAACTTCCGTCATAAAAATTAGTAGGTTTTTTCATCGGAAAATTAAAACGATTTTTATTTCCAAACTTTGCTGTAAAGACAATGGTGTTGTTTTCTTTTTTAGTGTGATTAATCCAAAGCCCTTTGATGATGCTATCTCCCACTAATTGTGTTCTAAATTCCGTATCAAAAATGGGCATTTTAAAATTTAAAGAATCTTTAAATAATATGACTTCATCAACCGTAATTCGTTCTTGTGCATTATGTATTATTAAGAATACTTTTCCTTTTTGGTTTTTAATTTCAAAATTAAAGGGGAGTTCAATGTGTTTTTCTGCATTCAGTAATAATACTCCTTGCCAAATTCCTATTTTTGGTTGAGCCACACCTATAACGCTAACAAAGACAAGTACTAAAGATAATTTCATCATAACACTATTTAATTTCTATTTCATCAATAAACAAATAAGCATCTCCACCTTTTCCTTGATGCCAGTCTGGCAATTTGCCATAATTTGTTGCAATTATTTTAATATAACGAGCTGCTAGTTGAGTACTTACTATATAATTAAATGAATGAACTTGACTAGTATAATCATCTGCAGATACTGAATTTTTTATTTTTCCTACTGATGAATAATTAATACCATCTACAGAACTATAAAATTCCACCTCTTTTGGATAAATAATCCATGACCTCGTATCTTGTAAAAAATTAGCGCTCACCGTTTGTATCGTTGTTGTTTTCTTTAAATCAATCGTACATTCAAAGTTTTGTGATTGATAGCCTTGCCAACCGCCGCTTCGCCAATTTACAGTTCCATATTGTCCATCAATAATGCCTTCATCGCCACCTGCATCATACTGCTTTGTGTATTTACTTTGTATTTTTAATCCCCAATTATTTGGTTTTTTATACAAACGCGCAGTAACGGCAGTGCTACTTTCGTTACCAAGAAAAGCTGCAGCGGTAATGGTACTAGAAGTATCGCATGTAATTGGACTGCCATATATTTTTGAAGTTATCGTTGGTTCAGTTCCATCTAAAGTGTAACGTAGCAAAACTTTTTTATTTGGATGCTCTATTATAACTGTTTTTTCTGTTTCAGTTATTTTATTTGGTCCATTAATAACAGGACATTGTATAATTGACTTCTCTGTAATTTTTGTATTTGGACGTAATAATGCTATTTTTCCAAATAAAGATTTTTGATCCAATTTATCGTTCATTACAAATTCTAATTTTCCACCATTCACAATATCTGCATGGTTAAACGCAGAGCAATTAGATGGTTTTCCATTAATTGCAGATGATTGTATGTATTGAAATTTTTGATTTGGATTTTGTTTTTTAATTTGAAATGAATTTCCATTTTCTAAATGAATGTTTACTTCATCAAATAATGGAGAACCAATTGTATATTCTGGTTTACCGGGACAAACTTGATAAAAGCCCATCGAACTTAATACATACCATGCACTCATCTGACCACAATCTTCGTTGCCAATTAATCCATCTGGATCATTTTTATAAAACTCGGTTACTATTTGATTTATTTTTTCTTGCGTTTTATGTGGTTTACCGACATAATTATATAAATAAGCCATGTGATGACTCGGCTCGTTACCATGCGCGTATTGCCCAATAAGTCCTGTAATATCGGCTTGGGTTCGTCCTTCAGTTTTTGTGCTTGCGGTAAACAACTCATCTAATTTTTTTTCAAACTTAAGCTCACCACCCATCAAATTAATTAATCCTGAAATATCTTGTGGAACAAAAAAACTATATTGCCAACTGTTAGCTTCTGTAAAATGGTTATTGACTTCTCGTGGCTCAAAAGGACTTAGCCAATTACCATTTTTACGTGGACGCATAAATCCTGATTTATAATCATATATATTTTTATAGGCCTGAGCACGTTTACTATACAAGTTATAGTCTGCTGGTTTATTTAATTGTTTAGCAATTTGACCAATACACCAATTATCATAAGCGTATTCTAATGTTTTAGATACACTTTCTGATTCATCATCTATTTGTAAAAAATTATTTTTATTGAACGCAGGAATACTCCAATTAGTATATGAAGCCGCTGCACACATAGCCTTGTATAGTGCATCCTTATCAAAACCTCCAATATTTTTAGTCATTGCGTCTGCTATTACTGATACACTATGAAAACCAATCATACAATTTGTTTCATTAGCAGATAGTTCCCACATTGGCAAGCGTCCACTTTCATTGTGTTGTACTAAAAATGTATTGATAATATCGCTTGTACGCTTTTGTTCGATAATTGTAAACAAAGGATGTAATGCACGAAAAGTATCCCATAAAGAAAATACGGTATAAGGCACAAAGCCGTTAGCCTGATGCACTTTTAAATCACGACCTCTGTATTTTCCATCCACATCGCCTGCTAATGACGGGTGAATAAAGCAATGGTATAAGGCAGTATAAAATACAATAGATTTTTGAATATCGTTTGTTTGAATATTTATTTTTGATAATTGTTTTTCCCAAGCAATTTCCGCATCCAATTTATATTTATTAAAATCCCAATGCATAGCTTCGGCTTCTAAATTTTTTATTGCTCCGTCAACACCCGTTTGTGAAATTCCTACTTTAATAATAAGTGGCTTACCATCCTTGTTATTGAATTGAATTAAAGAGGCCGTAGTTTGGTCTTCTTTATTTGGTTTAGTATTGTCACTTTTAATGGAGTTTGTTTTAGATGAAAGTATAGACTTATTAAACTTCATAACAAAGTAAACATATTGCTGTGTGGCCCATGCATCGCTAATGCGAGAGCCAACAATTGTAACACTATCGATAATTTTTAAAGTGCTTGATAATGTTTTGTCTCTGTGTAATAAATCAATCACAATTGAGGCTGTATCCAATTTCGGAAAATTATAGTGATGAATTCCTACACGCTCTGTTGCCGTTAATTTCACATCAATATTATTTTCTAAATTTACTTGATAAAAACCGGCACTTGCTTTTTCTTTTAGATGTGAAAATTTTGTTGGATACGTTTTGTTTGCATACTGTTTTGAATTTGTTATTGGCATCACTAAAATATCTCCATAATCACTCACGCCTGTTCCGCTTAAATGTGTATGCGTGAACCCATAAATTATGGAATCTGAATAGTGGTAGCCGCCACAGCCTTCCCAACTTCCATCCACACGCGTATCTGGACTTAATTGAACCATTCCAAAAGGTAGGGTAGCGCCAGGAAATGTATGCCCAGCTCCGCCAGTACCAATAAATGGATTAACTAAGCTAGCATACTTGCTTTGTGCAAAAAAAGGCACGCTAGGAAATAAAAAAACAAATAGTAAAAAGTATAATGCTTTCATGATATTAGTAAAGTAAATTTAATGAAAAATAATAATTTAATGATTGATATCATACAAGGAAATATATTGTATTTGCTCTGACAATTCTATTCCTTTGTTTATTTTTAATCCAATAGATTGATTAGGCTCTACATCAAAATAATTATCGGAGATCATAGGCTCGCCTTTTTCGGTAAATAAATACAAGTCTTTAACAAAGACGTCCGAACTTATTTTTATAATATCATCCGTTTGAGTGAAGTTAATAGTAGGTTTAAATAAAGTAAGTTCTTTAGGTTTTACAAAAAAATAGTTTTTATGCGCCATTTTTTTTTCATTCATAATTAAATTACAACTCAAGTAAATTTCATTTTTTTTAAATGGTTTTAAATCCTCATACGAAAAATATTCAAATACTTCGCCGCTATTTTCTTTTACAATAATGGGCTTAGTCTTAGTTAAAAGTGTTTCGCCTTTTGTGTTTTTGAGTTTGATTTCTAAAATAGCAGTAATGCTCTTTAAAGAATCACTTATCACAAATACTTGATATTGATTCTTAATTTTAGTGACACTAATGCAAAAATTAGCATATAACCTCTTGGTAGCATAATACAACGCCTTAGGATGATGATCATAATCAATTGCGCTCCATGAGGTAACAGGCCAGCAATCATTCCATTGCCAATATAGTGTACCCATGCAGTAGGGTTTGTTTCTGCGGTGCGATTCAATAGCTATCTGCATCCCGTCACGCTGCAAGAGTTGTGATGCATACACATAGTTAAAAAATTTATTTGGAATGGTATAATCGCGTTCCATATAGGTTTGTATAGTTTGATAGCCAGTTGGATGTTTTTGATGCGCTTTGATGTATGTAGAATTTAAATCTAAACTGTCTCCGTAGTGCTTTAAGGTAAAGTAACTTGGCATTCCTTGAAAGCCATATTCACTCATAAAACGACCTACTTTTTTTTCATAAACTTCAAATGGTTCCATGCCCCACCAAACACCCCAGTAATGAGAATCGCCACGAAGTAAACTTTCTTTTTTACCCCAACCTATCATTGGAGAAGAAGATACATAAGCAGTTTTGGCATCATATGTTTTCACAGCATCTGGTAAAATGTTATGAAATAGTTTTTGATAATCGTTCCAAATTTTAGCAGAGTCCGCCTTAGAGTATTTGTATTGTTTTTGCCAACCCCAATTGTGCCAACCTTCATCTACTTCGTTATTACCGCACCATAAAGCTAAACAGGGATGATGTCGCAAACGTTTGACTTGTTGCTCAGCTTCTTGCTTTACAGTATTTAAAAATAAACTATCGCCGGGATACATGGCACAAGCAAACATAAAATCTTGCCATACTAAAATGCCATTTTGGTCACATAAATCATAGAACTCCTCATCGAGGTACAATCCTCCGCCCCAAACACGCAACATATTAATATTGGCATCTTTTGCTTTTTCAATAACATCGTAATAAGAATGTCTTTGCTTGGCCATAAAATTATCAGGCGGAATAAAATTTGCCCCCTTCATAAAAGTTGGATGCCCATTTATTTTAAAATAAAAAGATTCACCGATGGAGTCTTTGTCTTTAATTAGTTCTATGGTGCGTAATCCAAATGTTGTGTTTATTTGTTCAACCTGCTGTTTGTTTTGAACGGTTTGAAAAAGACAATTAAATAAATTAGCTTTCCCTTGCAAGTTACAATTCCATAATGGCGGATTAGGTATTTTAATTAAAATACTATCTCTATTAAAACCTTTTTTCATCATGATGGATGAGTCAATCATAATTTGGTTTGTAATAGAGGATACCGATAAATGAAATTTTTGTTTTATGATGGT
>JBIKOX010000172.1:0-6233 GCA_044357775.1 Bacteroidia bacterium
TATGATGGTGTTCATATTAATAATTTGAAAGAGAAATATGATATTTATTCAACACCTGTTATTTATATGTTGGATAAAAATAAACGCATTAAAGCTAAACGTATCGGCACTGAACAAGTAAAAGATATTGTAAAACAAATGGAAAAAGAATATAAATCAGAGAAGAAATAAACTTTAATAAAATTTGAAATAAAAAATGCTACTAATTAAGTGGCATTTTTTATTTTGCAAACATAAAAAATATGCATGTGCAAAGAATACAACTCACAGCAATATTTATTAAAGCCCAAACAGTCATACCTTGTTTCATCAATTCAAAAGTTTCAAAACTAAAGGTTGAAAATGTGCTTAGTCCACCGCAAATTCCAATTAAAATAAGGTGTTTGTAGTTATCAGGAATTAAATTTTTTTCTTGGTAAATATAAATAAGAGTCCCGAAAATAAAACAACTTAACATATTAGATGATAAGGTGGCAACAGGAAGCGATAAAGATGTTTTCCCAAATAAAAGAGCAATCATAAAACGTAATACGCTTCCTAATCCTCCGCCGATAAATACTAGTATGTAGTTCATTTTTTTTATTTTTTGTCAGTTCGAGTAGTTTTGCCGCCTCTTTGCAAAACATATCGAGAACTTTTTATGCAACTTCTCGATACACATTTGTAAGAGGCAGACAAATTTACTCGAAGTGACACTTACTTTATTTTCTTCCTAAATATATACAACCTCCAATACTATCTCTGCTTGCTTTTGTTACTGAACTTAAAGTATTAATAGTTTTAGTTGCTCTTAAATAACCTAAGTATGCAAAAATAATAGCTTCTTTAAACTTAATAATATCATCCGGTGGAATATGAATACTTCCCTTAAAATGTACTTTTAATCTTTCTATAAAGAAAATATTATAAGCGCCTCCTCCCGTAATTAAAACAGATTGTAAATCATTTTCTTTTAAAACCTGACTTATTTTTAAAGCTAAATACTCAACGCAAGTCGCTAATTTATGATTGAGCTCAATTATTGAATTATTTAAAAGTGGTAAAAATTGAGTTTCAAACCATTCTCGACCTAATGATTGTCCGTTTGATTTTAAATGTAATAATTGCTCCAATAAATTTTGATTATAGGTACCAGCTGACGCCATTTTCCCTTCATCATCGTAGGGATTGCCAATAGTTTCAGTTAAATAATTTAAAGCCATATTAGCAATGCAAACATCAAAAGCTTCTGTTTTTCCTTTTTTGGTAAAGGAAATATTTGCAATACCTCCAACATTTAAACAAGATTGAAATTCATGAAATAAATCCCTGTCTCCAATTGGCACCAATGGGGCGCCTTGTCCATTTAAAGCCACATCTAAACTCCTAAAGTCACAAATTGCATCTATGCCAGTTTTTGCTGCAATATTTGCGCCGCAGCCAATTTGAGTGGTAAAGCCAAGTTGAGGTCTGTGAAAAACGGTGTGGCCATGAGAGGCAATATAATCAGCTGTTTCGTGGTTGTTTTTTAGAAATAAATTTATTTTTTCAGCAATAAATTGCCCGTACAAACTATGTAATTTAAAATACTGCTCTGCTGAGGCATCAAAAGCGGTTTGTAAACGTTCTTTCCAAATTTGCTCATATAAAAAGGTTTCTGAAGCAATTAAATGAAATTGTGTTATTGAATTTTCAGTCTTAAAATCGCATAAAGCAATATCTAAGCCATCTAAAGATGTGCCACTCATAATGCCAATTATTTTTAGCGAATTCTGCTCCATTTTAAACTAAAATTACTCACAATTGTTACTCCTAAGATAATTATAAAATAAAACTCCCAACATAATAATTTTAACAAATAGAATATTTAGACTTGATAATTCAAAAAATCTTCTATTTTTGTACGGATAAATCGTTCAACTATTAAAAATAAAATACCATGCAATTTCAATTAACAGAAGAGCAATTGATGATTCAATCAGCCGCCCGAGATTTCGCTATAAGCGAATGTAAACCAGGAGTTATTGATAGAGATGAACATCAAAAGTTTCCGGCAGAGCAAGTTAAAAAGTTAGGTGAATTAGGTTTTCTTGGGATGATGGTAGACCCTAAATACGGCGGTGGCGGTATGGATGCCATTTCCTATGTATTAGCAATGGAAGAAATTTCTAAAATTGATGCTTCGGTTAGTGTGGTAATGAGTGTAAATAACTCGTTAGTATGTTGGGGATTAGAGCATTTTGGTACAGAAGAGCAAAAACAAAAATATTTAGTTCCAATTGCAAAAGGAGAAAAAATTGGTGCATTTTGTTTATCAGAACCAGAAGCAGGTAGTGATGCCACTTCTCAAAGAACAACCGCATTTGATAAAGGTGATCATTATTTAGTAAATGGTACTAAAAATTGGATTACTAACGGCAGTTCGGCTTCTATTTATTTGGTGATGGTTCAAACTCATATTGAATTGGGACACAAAGGAATTAACTGTTTAATTTTAGAAAGAGGAATGCCAGGTTTTGTGGTTGGACCAAAAGAAAATAAAATGGGTATTCGTGGAAGCGATACTCATTCATTAATGTTTACAGATGTAAAAGTTCCGAAAGAAAATAGAATAGGGGAGGAAGGATTTGGCTTTAAATTTGCTATGAAAACGTTAGGTGGTGGCCGTATTGGTATTGCATCACAGGCATTAGGAATTGCTCAAGGTGCATTCGAATTAGCATTAGCTTATTCAAAGGAGCGTAAGGCATTTGGTAAATTAATTTCTCAACATCAAGCTATTCAATTTAAACTTGCTGATATGGCTACTCGTATTGAAGCTGCTCGACTTTTAATTTACCGCGCTGCTTGGTTAAAAGATCAAGATTTACCTTGCGAAAAAGAAGGTGCACAGGCAAAAGTATTTGCATCAGAAGTGGCCATGTGGGTTACAACTGAAGCTGTTCAAGTTCATGGCGGTTATGGTTATGTAAAAGAATACCATGTGGAGCGTTTAATGCGTGACGCCAAAATTACTCAAATTTATGAAGGTACGAGCGAAGTACAACGCATCGTAATATCAAGAGCTTTGTTAGCGGATTAGTAATAGTTTTAAATTTTAAAATAAAAAAGTCCTTCATGAATTATCGTGAAGGACTTTTTTTATTATAGATTTTATTTTATAGAATAGCAAAGAAAGTTATTCTTAAATGAATTTCCTTGCGTGGAATGAAGTAATAGTTGAAATCACAAAATTCATAACGAATTTAATGTCACGGAGCTCAAATCCGTTGGACTGATATTTTAAATATTATTTCTTTAAAGTATCTGCAACAGCCGTTGTTGAGGAAGCTGGAATTGCTACTTCAGCCATTGCTGCATCAATTACATTTCCAATTGAATCTGAAATACGTTTAGCGTTTTCATGCATTTTAACTCTATCTTCTGCTGCAGGTTTGCATGCAAAAACTGAAATGCAGATTAAGGTAACTAACAAAATGCTATAAAGTTTTTTCATATGTAAATATTATTATTTTTTAGTTGTCATATGGTTTAGCCAGTTTATATTCATTTTTGTTTGTGCTTCGGTAAACTTGGCTATTTCATAAGTTTAATTTTTTTTAATAGAACGAATGTAAAGATAATTTTTTTTTCAATAAAGAAGTTGAACTAAATCATAAATAAAAAGCCCACGTATAATTTATACGTGGACTTTTCCTAACTAAACACAAATATTCTTAGTGACCAGTATGAGCTTCTGCAGCTGGAGCAGCAGTTTCAGTAGTTGCAGCAGCAGCAGTAGAATCAGTAGCTGTAGCCTCAGTCATTGCTCCTTCTAAGCTAGCAGATAATGCAGCAGCGATAGAATCAGCAGTTAATTTTGCTTGCTCTTCAATTTTAGCTTTTTCTTCAGCAGATTGACCACAAGATACAACAGTTGTAGACATAATAGCTACGGCGATAATCGAAAATAATTTTGTCATTTTTTTAATTTTTAAGTTTGTTTGTTTTAAGTTATTTGAACATTTATGCCATTTTCTAAATTAAGTAACCCAAAATCTTGAAAAAAAATAAAAATAAAATATAAGTTATTGATTATTAAACAGTTAAATTTTAAAAATTATCTGCTTTAAAATTAATAATTCATTAATTCTTGGTTTAAAATGCTGAACTTGTCATTAAAGCGGAAGTTCATATTTAGTTACCTGTTATAATTAGTAATTGCCAAGTACTTTTTTTATTAAATCCATTTGAATACCACAAGCTAAAGTGTACTGACCTATATTGTTGGGCAGAGCAAAACATAAATTAGAAGCTTCATTTTTTTTGTCATGTATAATGTACTTTAAAAGCTGTGCTTCAATTTCCTTTGTGATTTTAATTTTTTTATAAATTGAAGTTGTGTACTCTATTATTTCTTTATATTCTTTCTGACTAATTTTTTTTAAAATCTTAGCTAATTCAGTTTCCATTATAATACCTGCAGCAATTGCTTCGCCATGCAATATATCCTTGTTATATTTAATTAGTGCGCTTTCTAAAGCGTGGCCAATGCTGTGCCCAAAGTTTAAGGATTTACGTGAATCCATTTCATACAAATCTTTTTTTACAATGGCATTTTTTAATGCAACTGCTTTAGTAATAATTTTTTCGGAAGAAAAATCTTTCACATGCTTTAGTTTTTTTAGTTCTTTCCAAAACTGTTCATCTGCAATTAGCGCTATTTTTATTACTTCAGCATAACCATTTTTAATTTGTCTTTCAGATAAGGTTTCTAAAAACGAAGGATTTATAAAGACAGCTTTTGGTTCGCAGGTGGTTCCAATATGGTTTTTTATACCTTCAAAATCAACACCGGTTTTTCCGCCAACGCTTGCATCTACCATGCTTAATAAAGTTGTCGGGATATTAATAAAATCAATGCCACGTTTAAATGTAGATGCTACAAATCCGCCTAAATCAGTAATAACACCGCCGCCCAAATTAATGATTAAACTTTTTTTATCAGCACCAGTATCGGTAAGTGCTCCCCAAACTTGTAAGCAGGTTTCCAAAGTTTTTTTATCCTCGCCACTTTCTAATTCAATAATTTCAGCATCATTAAGCTTTGGGGCATGAAATAATAAAGTTGGCAAGCAAAATTCAAAAGTGTGTTCATCACAAATGATGTAATAGCTACTATATTTATTTTTTGATAAAAAAGTATTGAGCGCATCAAAACTTTTGTTGCCGATATAAATTGAATAGGATGTAGATTTTATAGTTGCCATTTTAAAGCAGTTGTTTTATTTGCGTTAAAGCTTGTTTAGCTTTTAAATTATTTGGGTTACGTTTAAGTAGTTTCTTTAAATAGAGTTCTGATTGCTGATAGTCTTTTTTGTAAGCATATAGTCCAGCAATATTTAATAACAATGCTTCATAATCTGGGTCAAGAGATAATGCTTTAAAATACAACTGTTCTGCTATGGTTACATTGCCTTGAGCTAATTTTACATAGCCTAAATTTGTCAATGCTGAAACATGTTTAGGGTTTTCCTTTAAAATTTCTGTGAATATTTTTTCTGCTGCTGGCAATAAACCTTTTGCCGCTAAGGATGAACCATACTTATTTTTAAAATCGAGTACATAGGGCGCTAGGTCAGTTGCTTTTTTGTAATAATTAGTTGCTCGCTGCAAATCGCCCACATTAAAAAATGCTTCTCCAATGCGATAACTTGTCCAAGCATGCTCATTTGAATATGATTTTTTTGATAATAAATTATTTAACAAAGCTTGGTCAGTTAAACGATTAACGTAGGTTATGATTTTATTAAAATCATTTTTGATGAAATAAAGTTGAACTAACAATTCAATATTTGCCTTTAAATCAGCTTCCGTTTTATCTTTTAAATAATACTTTGCGCTATCTAAATAGTATAATTTGTTTTCAAATTTTTCAAATTGATTTAAATAGGCTTTTGCTTTAATGTAAGCGCTTGGATTTTTTTCGTTAATGGCATATAATCCAATAAATTCTTTAATAGCTTCTTTATCTTTTTTTGTAATGGGTTTACGAATGTAATGGTCATGAACAGTTACGTGCGGTATATCAATAGAACCTGATTTTGGCATGTGACAACTTACACAATTAGAAATTTTTGTAATTCCTTTTTTATTACAAAGCAATTTCGATTTTCCTGAGGTATTATGACAAGAGTTACAAGCATCGTTAAATACATTAGGATTAGTTTCTCGAACACTCACATGAGGATTATGACAAGTTACACATGTCATAG
>JBIKOX010000281.1:0-2793 GCA_044357775.1 Bacteroidia bacterium
TTCAAGAAGAAATGGAGGAACGGGAGAAGAAAAAACAGATGACGATCAGTTCTTAGAAGATATTTACGTTTCATATAAAAAAAATGACGGTTCGTATACTGCGGCAAAATCAATAGGAGTAAATATAAATACAATATTAAACGAAGCTAGCGTTGGATTGGCACCAGATGGCATACAATTATTTGTTTATAAAGACATTAATGGTGGAGATATTTATTATAGTAAATTAATTGGAGATTCTTGGAGCAGTTTAACCCCATTTAGCGCAAGTATTAACTCGCCATTCACTGAAAATCATGCTAGTATTTCGTTAGATGGTAATACACTTTATTTTGTGAGTAATAGAAAAGTTGGTGGTTTTGGAGGCCGTGATATATGGAGTAGTGTTAAATCGCCAACTGGTGAATGGAGTTTGCCAACAAATTTAGGTCCTACAATAAATACAGCTGCTGATGAAGATGCGCCCTTTATTCATTCGGATGGTGTAACGTTATTTTTTAGTTCAAATGGACATAAAAGTATGGGAGGCTTTGATGTATTTAAAACTACCAAGACTAGTGATGGAAAGTGGAGCGAGCCAGAAAATTTAAGAGCACCAATCAATACCACAGATGATGATTTATTTTATGTTCAATCTGTAGATGGGAAACACGGATATCTATCATCAAGCAGAATTGGGAGTGTAAAAGATAAAGATATTTACAGAATTGATTTTGAGCAATCAATTACTAAGCCATTAGTTTTATTACGAGGTGTTTTAAAATTTGATAGTATTAATACACAAACTTCAAATGCTCGAATAACAGTCATTGATTCTGTAAATAAAGAATTGGTTCAAGTAATTAATCCTAATGAATTAACTGGTAAATATTCAATGATTTTGAATCCGGGAAGTACGGGTAAAACCTATAATATTAGCCTCGAAGCCGAGGGATTTAAATCTGCTAAAATTTCGCTAGTTATTCCACCTAATTCTTCCTATCAAGAAATTGAGAAAGAGTTTTTATTGCAAATGCTTACTCTTGAAAATAGTACATTTGGAAAAATTGAAATTAAAAGTTTACAAGACAAGGATGGTGATTCTGTTTTAGATTTAGATGACCTTTGTCCTGACATTTCAGGTATAGTTGAAAACAAAGGATGTCCATGGCCAGATACTGATAAAGACGGTGTGCTTGATAAAGACGATAACTGCCCTACTATTGCTGGTTTAAAAGAGTTAAAAGGTTGTACTTGGCTCGATACCGATAACGATGGTGTTCTAGATAAAGATGATAACTGTCCTACTACGCCTGGTTTAAAAGAGTTAAAAGGTTGTAATTGGCCTGATACAGACAAAGATGGTGTGCTAGATAAAGATGATAAATGTCCTACAATAGCAGGCATAGCAGAACTAAAAGGTTGTACTTGGCCCGATTCAGATAAAGACGGAGTTCCAGACAAAAGTGATAACTGTCCAACAAGTGCAGGTTTAGTGGAGTTACAAGGTTGTCCTCCTATTCCAGAGATGAAGCTTGAAGAACTTGAAATTTTACAGACTGCTTTTTCGAGTTTAGAATTTGCGACGGGTAAAGATGTTATTAAGGCCTCGTCATTGCCTTCATTGAATGAACTTGCAGTTTTGATGAAAGAACATGCATCTGATTGGATATTAAAATTATCAGGACATACAGATAACCAAGGGGATGCTGAGAAAAACATGTTATTATCTGAAAAACGAGTAAAAGCAATTAAGAAATATCTAATAAATAAAGGTGTAAAACAAAATATGATTATTTTAGAGTGGTTTGGTCAAACTACCCCTATTGCAGATAATACAACGGAAATTGGTCGTCAAAAAAACAGGCGAGTTGAAATGAAAATTGATTTTAAGCGTTAGCTATTTATAAAGAATTTTTGTTTATGAAATTTAATGAGATATTACTAGTTAAATAAGAAAAAATTATTAGTAGATTTCCTGTTTTTGAAATTGGTGTAAAACATCATTTGTGTTTTTAATAAAAAAATCAGTTTGAACTTAAATCTAAGTAGGGATTTGGCTCTGATTTAGTACAACCAAAAAGCAACAGCTTTGCATAAAGAATTTAGTGTCAAATTTATTTTTGCGATGTTTATTTGTATTATTTATTAGAAATTGCCAAAATTTTCTCTTTACGCATAAATAGTCCGCTTTAACATGTTAATTAATATTTGTAGTAAAATTAGGTTTTATCATTAAAAAAATATTAAATCATTTGTTTTCATTTTTTACCTTATTTTTTTCTAGTAGAAAAAACATTATATTTATCCTCTATAATGATAACGATAATAATTCATCTTATTGTTTACTAAGGTATTTTATATTTATCACTAATCTATGAAGCAAATATTTTTATCATTTATTTTATTTTTTATTTTCTCGGCAAGTTATAGTCAAAAAAGTAAGGCAATATACCGCGAAAAATTTACACAAGGAAATTATCTAATGCTAGAAAACAATTATGTTCTTGCTTTAATATCTTTTAAAGAAGCCTACCTAATTGATTCTGCATCAGCTAATATAAACTATAAATTGGGTTTATGTTACTTACAATCATCGTCAGAAAAAAACAAAGCTGTATACCATTTAGAAAAAGCTGTAAAACAAGTTACACACAACTACTTACCAGAAAATGTAAGCGAGAAAAGAGCTTCTGATTTTGCTTTCTATTCTTTAGCTGAAGCATACCGCTTAAACTATAATTTTACAGCATCTAATTTCTACTTTAATAAATTTAAAGAATTAGTAGGAAAAAAAAATAGTGAACTAACAAC
>JBIKOX010000036.1:0-18663 GCA_044357775.1 Bacteroidia bacterium
AGCACTAATATTAATGCATATGAATTTAATAAGTATACTGCTAAAGTTGTGATTACTAATTTGGGAGATAACGTAAATTCAATATTTCCAGACTATAACCCTTTAATTTCCGCAGATGAATCTACTTTAATTTTTACATCAAGAAGAAGTGGTGGTACTGGACAAGAAAAAACAGATGATGACCAGTTTTTAGAGGATATTTACGTTTCTTACAAAAAAAATGATGGTTCTTATTCAACTGCAAAATCAATAGGTATAAATATTAATACACTTTTAAACGAAAGTTGCATTGGTTTATCGCCTGATGGCAGGCAGTTATTTGTATACAAAGAATCTAATGGTGGTGATATTTATTACAGTAATTTAATTGGCGAGAGCTGGAGCAGTTTAACGCCGCTCAGTTCAGCAATCAATTCTCCATTTCGCGAAAATTATGCTAGCATTTCATTAGATGGTAAAACTCTTTATTTTGTTAGTAATAGGAAAATTGGCGGTTTTGGTGGACTTGACATATGGAGTTGCTCAAAATTACCTAATGAGCAATGGAGTTTACCCATTAATTTAGGCTCAACAATTAATACAGTTGCAGATGAAGCTGCTCCGTTTATACATCCCGATGGAGTAACTTTATTTTTTAGTTCAAAAGGTCATAAAAACATGGGAGGATTTGACATATTTAAATCAACTAAATCTGTTGATGGAAAGTGGAACGAACCCGAAAATTTAAGAGCGCATATAAATACACCAGATGATGATATATTTTATGTTCATTCTGCAGATGGCAAACACGGTTATCTATCATCTAGCAGAAATGGAAGTACCAAAGATAAAGATATTTACAGAATTGATTTTGACCAATCAATTGCTCAGCCTTTAGTTTTATTGAAAGGTATTTTGAAATTTGATAGTATCACTAAAGTTCCATCAAATGCTCGAATAACTGTAACCGACTCTGCAAGTAATCAATTAATTCAGGAAATTAAACCAAATGAAATTACTGGGAAATTTATGATGATTTTAGCTCCTGGCAATAAGGGAATAACATACAACATTACCTTTGAAGCAGATGGTTATAAAACTGCTTCAACTTCACTTATTATTCCTCCAAATGCTTCCTATCAAGAAATTGAAAAGGAATTTTTGCTTCAGATGATTAATCTCGAGAAACAAACACTTGGAACTTTAGAATTTAAAGGTAAAATTAAAAATAAAGACGAACAGCCGATACAAGATGCCTCTATCAGTATGATAGACAATTTATCTGGAACTACAGTAGAAACTTTTAATACTACTGCCAATGGTTCATTTTCCTTCAACTTAACTAAAAATCGCAATTACACTATTTCCTATGATGCCAAAGGATATTTATTTAATTCAGAAACGGTAAATATTTCACAAAATGATACTACGCCAATTCAAAAAGAAGTAGTTTTAGAAAAAATAGAAGTAGGTTCAAAAATAATTTTAAACAATATCTTCTTCGATTTTAATAAATCAACACTTCGTAAAGAATCAAATTTTGAAATAGATAAAATTATAAAATTGATGATAGAAAATCCCGAATTATTAATTGAAGTTTCTGGTCATACTGATAGTAAAGGATCAGCAGCAGTAAACTTAAAATTATCCAAATTAAGAGCGAACGCAGTAGTTAATGCTATTAGCAAGAAAGGAATAAATAAAGCACGTTTAGTGTCAAAAGGTTTCGGGAAAACAAGGCCAATTGCCTCTAATAAATTGCCTAATGGTAAACCTAACATCAAAGGTATGAAAGAAAATCGACGAGTTGAATTGAAAATTATTCCTAAAAAATAATAGCGGCCAACTTTACTATAAAAATAGTTTACAAATATCAGTTCGCTACTTTATAGTATTTTTTTGCTTCAGGCATAAATGCTTTTAAATCAGCAATACGCCTTGCATCACTTGGATGTGTACTCAATAATTCTAACGGTTTTGCACCATTACTAGATGCAGCCATCCTTTCCCAAAATCCGACAGCCGCCTCTGGGTTATAACCACCCATTGCTGCAAATACTAAACCCATCTTATCGGCTTCTGTTTCATGGGTGCGGCTATATTTTAAAACTCCTAAAGTTGTAGTAACACCATACGCTTGCTGAAAAATAGCTTGGGTTACAGCAGGCTTTTGCTGCATTGCCGTTGCCAAAACTGCCCCACCAAATTGCACCATCAATGCCTGGCTCATTCGTTCATTACCATGATAAGCTATTGCATGTGCAATTTCATGGCCCATTACAATTGCTAAACTGGTCTCATCTTGTGTTACAGGCAATAGGCCCGTATAAACAACTACTTTTCCACCAGGCATGCACCATGCATTTACAACATTTTCATCTACAACGTTAAAATCCCATTTAAAGCCAGATAACTGAGAACTTAAACCTTTACTTGCATAATATTTTTCAACTGATTTTTGAATTTTAATTCCCACACTTTTTACCATTATACTTCTTCTATCACTAGCATCCAAAGGTTTATGCTCTGATAAAAATTTATCATACTCAGTTAGACTCATACCAATCAATTCTGATTCGGGCATTAAACTAATTGAACGGCGGCCTGTAATGGCATTTTTATTACAAGATGTAATTATACATCCTAATACAATTGAGCAAAAAATTATTTTCTTCATAAAAATTCTCTAATTAATTTCGGCACTTAATCCTTTTTCTAAGAGGACTTCGCAAATTGGTTTTAATTTATCTAAACTTCCCGATTTTACAATACACTTACCTTTATAATGCACCAATGTAGCGCATTGCTCAGCTTGAATAAAATCATGTCCGCAATATTTTGTTAAACATTCAATAACCCACTCAAACGTGTTAACATCGTCATTATACAAAGTAATAGTATACAACTTACTATCTTCTGTTACAACATCTAGCTCTGCAAATTCTTGGGCTTTAGTAGTGTTATAAATCATAGTATAAAATTAATAAATATAAAATTATTTCTATCACTGAGATTACTTTTTAATACAATGGTAAAACTACAGCATTGTGTAATTTACAATTTATTTAATAATTTGATTATTGCGTCAAATATTGCGCTGCTTCTGAGCCATATAATTTTTTGCCATCTTTATATACAGTTATAAAGGCATCTGTAATACCAACAGAAACAGCTTCATCTTTTAATTTTTTTGCAAAAACGAAAGCATTAAAACCACCAATTGTATAAATATATAAATTATTAATAGCTACATTTTTAACCGGCCATGTTTTTATATTTAAAAATTTGTTGGCAACATCGTTTGGAATTTGATTTTTATACGCTCCAATTTGTACTTTATATGAAATGCCCGCATCATCAAGTTTGACACCATTTTCGGCAGTAGGTGTCGGTTCAACTGATACACCATTTGTGAAGGCAGTTGCGGAAGGGATGCTACTTACTGGTTGATTATTGTTAGCTGTTACTGAAGTGGGCGTTGTACTTTTACCGTTATCAGTCCCATTGAAAATAATAGGATTTTCTACTTCCAGTTTTAAATTACTATTTTCTAACTGTAATTTTTGTCCCTCAGGAAATGCGATGCGCTTAGAATTATAATAAGCAGATACAAAGGCATCTTTAACACCTAACTCAACAACTTTCCGTTTATCATCTAATAACTTATTTGATTGATTGTAAATACCTGCTGTATAACGATATAAGCCATTTGGTAATTTCTCAGTATAAATTGGCCTCAAATTAAATAATTGTCCTCGCGTTGCTTGCTTTGAGTATACACCTATTTGAACAGTAAATAACAAACCATTCATTTTTTCTAATTCGTTAGTAATTTCTATAAGCTGATTATCAGCGTTATTATTTATTGCGTTAGTAGTGTTAGAAATTACAATTGTATTTTTTGGAACGTTTGCATTACTTGTTAAACCGGCACTTTCATTAGCTGAAACATCAATAGTTTGCCCAGCAGTTTTTGCTTTATCTGTAGCTTCGTTTAAGTTAATTCGTTTGCCATCAAGGTATGCAACTACAAAAGCATCTGAATATCCAAGATTTCTCAAATCATTTTTTACAGCATTAGCACTTGTAAATTGTTTAAAATTACCAGCCATATATCTAATATAACCACTTGGAGTTGTTTGAGCAATTACAGGAGTTAAACCTTTAAATGTGCTATTTGGCAATGCTGCTTTAAAGGCGCCAATTTGGACTTTAAATACTAAGCCATCGGGTAATTTCTCGTCAATAGGAATTGGATTATTAGCTGAATAAGCATTGGTATTTTTAACCTCAAGGCCCTCTACTTTCATATTAACACTTGTCACATTAGCTTTTTCATTTGACGGATTAACTGCATCTGTTACGTTATTGGAATTTGCAGTTGTTGTTGCTGTTATAATTTTTGTGGTTGTAGTGGTGGTTACTGTTTCATTTGCATTTTTTATAACGCTAACTACAGCAGTTGTATTTGTGCTTACAGCATTAAGGTTGTCATTATTTTTTAAATTTTCATTTTCAGAAGCATCATTATTGTTTTCAGAAGTGTTATTAGCATTTGCATCTACAACACTTAAAGAATTTGTACTAACAGCATTAGAATCTTTTATTTGATTTAATAAATTAATGGCTTCTTGACCTGATTTAGTTGCGTCAATAAGTAAATTTGTTTTAGCTGCTAAATCAATGGTTTGATTAGCTTGCGATATTGTTTCTTGATTTTTTTTGTAATTTTCTTGCGCTTGCTTTTTTAAGTTTAACTGCTCAGTAGTCAAATTTTCAGGCAACGCCATATAAAGATTCTTATATTCTTTTTCATTAGCTTGAACCAATAAATTTAAACCATCAATATAAAGTTGATTATTATTATTTAAACTAGCTTTAGTTTCATTTAACGTTGATAACAGCTCATTATTTTCGGATGCTAAACTTGCTTTTTTAGGTACGTAATTTGGAAACTCTTTTTTATAACTATCTAATAGTGCTTGTTGTTTAAATAATGCTTGAAATTCTTTTTCTTCAGCATTGCTATAGCCACCAAGTTTAGCTGCATTATTTGGATACGAATCAGCCTCCTCCCTTATTTTTTGAGATTGGTTAAAAAACTGTTGAGCTTCATTCATAACCATATCTACTGAACTTAAAGCTGAAATATTTTTTCCTTTAGCCAATTCGGCAAAATCTTGCAAACTTTCCTTATTTGCTGCGTATGTGGCGCTATTTAATTGTTGTTGTTTGCTAGCAGCATCTATTTTTTTTGCACTTGCCTCTATTTCTAAACTTTTTGCTTTTTTAATTTCTTCATCTCTTTCAGATCCACTTTTTGTTGTCGCCGATTTCCTGAACGCAGCGGCATCCTCATTTAGTTTGTCAGCTTCCAAAAGAATAGAAGAAATAGTATTTTGATCTAAATTATTTGATGTTTCTGTTTTTGCTGCTAATTCAGAAATATTATCTAATGCCAATTCAATTTGTTTATCTTGATTTAAAGCAGTATTTATTTTGTCATCAGCATTATTTTTTAAAGAAATAGCATCACTCGTTTTATAGTTGTTGTAGTTTACTAAATCTGCAACCTTACTATAATTATTTATGGTGTTTTTTAATTTTATTACTTCATCACTAATACTACTTACTGTGCTATTTTTAGTTGCCAAAACAGGCATTGTTTCAGAATTCTCTTTATATACATTTTCAACTTCATTATTTGCAACTACAGTATTTGTAGTTGTTCCATTTTCGTTTTCTAAATTTTCAGCAGCTGTTTTATTCGTATTTTGTTCTTCATTATTTGTGGCTACAGAATTTGTAAGAACTGCAGTTTCTTTTTGCACTTTTTCAGTATTACTTAGGTTTGCAATTTGCTTTTCGTTATTTGTTGTTCCTTCAGTAGCTTGATTACTACTATTTTTTGAAGCAGTATTAACATCAGTTTTATTAGCAGCAACAACATCTGTTTTTCCCAACATTAAATTTGTAGATTCTGCTAAACTCTTAATTGCCTCTATTTCTTTTTGATTTGCTTTTAATAAAAGGTCTGCCTTTTCGGAAGTCGTTTTAGCTGTTAAAGATTGTCCAATGAATGCTTTTGCCTCACTATTTAAATTATCAGCTTTAGTTTTTAAATCTCGTAGTTTATTATTGTTAGAATTTTTAAATGCTGGATTTTTAATCAGTTTATCATTCTGCAATTTAAATTCGTTTTGGTTGGTTTTGCTCAACGCTAAACATGCATCCAACTGTGCTTGTGCTATTTTTAAAATTTCATTATTAAGTACTGCAATTGCCTCTGATGGATTATCCCCTTTATCTAATTGTTTTAATTGATAGCTAGGGTTTGCCTTTAATAAAGCAGTAATAGCTTTTTGCTGTTTTGATAAAGCTTCATTTTCTTTTTCTTCAGCATTACTTAATCCTCCTAATTTAGCTGCACCTGATGGATAAGAATCTGCCTCAACGCGCATGTTTTGAGCTTGTTTAAAATTAATAGCAGCTTCATCAAAAAGCATATTTGCTTGCGAAATCTCATCACTTGTTTTACTACCTGTTAATTTTTGCAGTTCTGCTAAATTCGCAGTATTAATTTCAAATTGTGCTTTATTTTCTTTTTGCGCAATAGCTGCAGCTTCTAATTTTTTGATAGTGGCTAATTTTTCATTTTCAATAGCTTGCTTTACTAAGACATCTTTTTCGGCACCTACTTTAGTAGCAGATTCTCTTCTTTGCTCAAAAGCCGTATTACTTAAATTTTCAGCTTGGCCTATTAATTCCTCTGAACTAACAACACTACTAATACTAATTGCAGTTTCTGTTTTAGCAATTATGTTATTTAAGTTCTGCTCTTTTAGTTTTGCATCCTGATATTTTTGGTCCGCTACTTTTTTAAGAACAGCCGATGAATTTTCTAAATATGGATTATAATTAAAAACCTCCAATGCAATGGTGGCATTTAATGCTAATTCTTTCTTTAATAAATTTAACTCATCTAAGAAAGCACTTTTGTTATTTGCGGCGCTTAAATTAATTGATTTTAAAACCTCGCCACTACTTTTTTTATTAGTTGAAGTAGGTGTTTGATTATTTGCAGTTATACTTTCAGATGAATTATTGATGTTACTTATTGTTGCTAGTTTATTGCTATCGGCATCATTTATGATTGCATTTCCATCAGCATTTTTATTTGAATCATTTGAATTGACAGTTAGTGATGCTGAATTTTGTGCATTAGAAACATTATCAGCTAGTGCATTTGCAGTAAGTTGTTTTATAATTTCGTTATTTGAAATAATAGATTTTTCATTTTCTGACTTTATTTTTTCCAGGTTTTTTATTTCATTACTTAACGCTTTCTTTTCGCCAAAATTTTTCGCTTTTGCTATCGCATTTTGATCAATCGCAAGTAAACTATTAATATCTCTGTTATACGACATTAAAATATCATTTTTGTTGCTTATTTCTTCTGGATTATTAGTGTCAATAATTCTTGAATTTATTTTTGAATTATACGTATTTAAAACTTCTTGATAGGTTAAGTTTGGTGCACTACTATTACTTTGATTTGTAATCGCATTAGAGTTAGAGGCATTTGCAATAGATTTATCTGTATTTATATTTTGTTTACTTTCAATTCCTGTATTTCCAAACTCATTATTTATTGCAAATTCATCTGTTTTTTCATTTAATATTTTTGCGGCAATTTGCAATTCTTGGCTTAAGCCCTGCACTTCACTTTTGAGATTTTCTATTTTTTGATTGTTCGTTGCTAAGTCGTTATTCTTACTATCAATTTCAATTTTCAACTCTCGTATCTGAGCCGATATATTTTCTTTAATAGATTTATCGGATTCATTTGCAAAGTCGTTTTCTAAACTTTCTGATTCATTTTTTAAAGCCGTGATTTCAGTAGCAATATTTTTGTTTTTGTTTTCGGAACTTTGTAATTCTTGTTTTTTTAATTCGGACTCAGCTTTCAGGGATGAATATAATTCATCAGATTGATTATTTTGTTTTGATAAATCATCTAACTCTTTTTGTATATTCTCTAATTTTTCAAGCGCTTCTTTATTATTTTTATTTTTTATAATAACACCTAGTTGATTAATGTATTGATTTGTTAAGTCAGCTTCCTTTTGCTGAATAGCAGCATCTACTTCTAGCTTCTTAGCTATATTGGTTGCAATATTTGAAACAGTTGTTGCCATTTTAGCTTCATCTTGCAACAGACTTACTTTAGTAAATTCTTCGTTTTTTTTAGTAACATCAACAATATTAGTTGCAATTTCTAATGCTTGATCAGCTTGTTTTTGTTTTTCTATCGCTTCTGCATTTTTTTGAGTTGCTAATCCAAAGGCATCAATCGCTTCTTGCTTTAACTTTTTGGCTTCGTCTGTAGCCTCCATTGCATCTAATTTAGCAATAGCTAATAACTGCTCATTTGTAGCATTTATATTTTTATTCTGAACAGCAGCATCGCTTTTATCTCCAACTATTGAAGGGTTTGAAGTGCTTACCGAATTTAAATTCTTGTCAGGATCTGCTGTTGCAGCATTATTTTTTAAATCATCTTTTAATGCACTTACAATTGCAGGATCATTTTCATTTACTTCCAATTTAGCTTTTTTCTCAATAAGGTCAAGCATCATCGTGTAACTTTCGTCATCAATTGCCCCATCAAAATAGTTAATAATTTTAAGTATTTTATTATCATAAGAAATAACTTGTTTATATGGTTTTAAAGAATAAGCAACAGGTATTTGTACCTCACTTGATTGTGTTTCAATGCGCGGAGTTTCCACTGTAAAAATAAATTTTCCGCCATTAGGTAATTGCATATTGTAATCACCGTTCTCTTGAGCTTGAAAAGTACCAACAATCTCACCGTTAGACATATTTTTAACTGTCACTTTTGATTTCAAACTTTGCGAAGCTTCTTCTTTAAGCACCGAACCTTTTAGCACGGCAAAATTCATTGGTACTCTTTCTGTATTTATCTTTAAAACATCTAATTTACCAACAGGACTATTTCTACCTGTGCTAAAAAACGCTGTCTTTTCAAGCGAATCAGTAACAAATAAAATATCGTCATCTGGCGAATTAATAGGAAATTCTAAATTTATAGGCAAACTCCAAGATTGAGTTGATTCATCATAAGTGGTTTTAAAAATATCATATCCACCCATACTATTATGTCCTTTCGAACTAAAGTAAAGTGTTTTTCCATTAGGATGTAAAAAAGGATAATCCTCATCATACTCTGAATTAATAGTATTTGGGAGTATTTGAGCTTTGCTCCAAGTTCCATCAGATAATTTATCTAGCATATAAATATCTCGTCCTCTATTTCCATCCTCACCATAACTCGAGTAATAAAGTCTATCATTAGTTTTCGGAAGGTAAACTACAGATTTATCTTTTTTCTTTTTATCATAGGTTGATTTGTAATCGTCTGGCTTTACTAATAATTTTCCACCAATATCTTTTATGTCGTATGCTTTAAAGTAATCAGCCTCATTTAGTAGTTTTTTAGTCATTACTATTAATTCTGTAAAATTAGAAAGCAATCGTTTGCCGTTTTTACATGCTTGAATTTCTCTATCTACTTGGAATTTTTTAATAGATGCTGCACTGCCAATTTGCTTATATTCGTTATAAAGCTTTATGGCTTCATCAAATTTATAATTAACATGATAGGTTTTAGCTAAATAAAATTTGGCATCTTTTGGAGCATCTGTCTTGCTATTTACCGCAATTTGTAAATAGGAATAAGGCTTCTTTTTATCCGGTTCAGTAAATAGCATACAAACACCCAGCTTATAATTGTAATTAGGGTCTTTGGGATACAAGGATACTAGTTGGGAATATAATTTATAAGCAGAATTATAATCTTCGGCTTCAAAAAGTTTTTCAGCTTCTTTTTTTAATTCATTTTCGTTTTTTATTTGAGCGCACAAATAAGAGCAATTGGTAAATGCCAAAAAAATAAGTAAATAGCTAAAACGTATTTTACTCAAACAAAATATGTAATTAAGATGATTCAGATTTGATAACAAATTTACCTATAATAGTAGAGATATTTTAGTATAAAGATGCTAATTAGTAATAATTTGCATACTATTTTTTATAAAAAATTGATTTTGCGGAAATTCGTATGTTAAAATGATTTGCGCATGTCATATAATAAAAAAGAGGCTACAACAAAGTTGCAGCCTCTTTAAAATAAAGTTAAGAAATAAAATTATTTGCTTAACACAACTTTTTTACTAATAATTTGGTTATTAGAGTTTACTTTTAAGAAATAAGCTCCATTTGCTAAACCAGATAAATCGATGCTATTGTTTCCTTTTACAACAGAATTAGAATATACTTTATCACCAATTACGTTATAAACTTCAATAGTACCATTAGCCTCAATAGCATTGATATTTAAAATACCTGCAGTTGGGTTAGGGAATATTGAAATTAATTGGTTTAATGTATTTCCTTTAATTCCTACACTACTTGTTACTTTTGCGATTTTAATGTCATCTACACGGAAATTGAAAGAAGAAGTAGCGCTAACTGTTCCTTGACCTGCAACTGCAAAATAACGAGTTTCATTAGCAACCGAAACAAAGTCAACTGAATCTTTTGACCAGTTAATTGCACCAGCACCAGTTGGTGTGATTGAAGAAAATGGTTTTAAAGCGGTCATAGTAGTTGCGTCATTAGATAAGCCAGAAAAAATACCTCCTGATCCTTGATGCGTAGCAGGAGCATTGTTTACTTTTTTCCAATAAGAAATTCTATATGTTTCACCATTAACAACATCCATACAAGGTAAACTAATAAATACATCGTAAACACCTTGATTAGCAGTAACTGTAGTTGTATTTACAGTAGTAAATAATGCCTGAGCACCAGAATGAACAGTAGCTCCAGATAAACCGGTAAAGTTTGCAGCAGTTCCTTGTACTGCAATATCTGCAACTTGTGCTCCCTCAATACCATTCGAGTAACTTGTAGTGCTTAAAGCTATTGATACATTATTTGAAAATGACAAAGAAGCTGTATCATTTACTAAGTTAATATCAGCTGCTTGAGCAACCCAAGCTTTTAGATCATAAGTATTAGTTGCAGAAAAGTCGTACGCCGGTAACCAAAAAACAAAAGTAGAGTCGCCAGGTGCTAAAGGACCAGGAACAACAGTCATCATTGCAGTACCACCATTAACATTATAAGAAACATTAATGTTTGATTCAGTTGTCGTACCGATATTGGTAATTTGAGCAACTAAAGTATCTAAACCATAATTACAGTTTGATAAACTAGCTAAATTATAGGGTTGAACAAAAATCGTTTTCATATTTACAGCTGGAACAGCTGAATTAACGATATTAAATGTGCCAGTATAATCAGCAGGAGAAGCACCAAAGCCATCACCACTTACACTGTACGTACAAACAATGTTACCAGTTGTTCCAGCTGGAACAGTAATATTGATTTGAATTGGATAGCTACCAGGAGCAGCAGCTGAAGAACTAATACCACCATAATAGTTATCATCATTACCCCAAGATATTGTTTGACCGGTAATGCCATTGAATGCCTCAGGACCATCAGATGAAGCTCCACCATCATCTGGGCCTAGAGTTGGAGTATTTGTTGTACTGTTAACTGTAATACCAGCCGGGAAAGTAATTTCTAATTTATCACCATATTCATTATCAGTATTTGTTAATGTTAATACCATGTCAATGTTTTGCGCAGAGCCAGCTGTATAAGAAGTACTGACAACCATGTTTGCAGCAATTGCCATTGTAGAATTTGAACCTCCGCCTTTGGCAGCTGAAGCACCTTTTTTAATTTTTGACTCGCTAATCATAGCGTTTTTGCCACTTTGCAAAGGTTTGTTAACTTTCAATGTTGTTTGAGCAATAGCTGCTAAAGCAAAAAAAGAAGTTAAACCCATTAAATAGATTTTTTTCATATTTTTTTTTTTTGATTATTTTCGTAAAGATAACAATTATAAAACTATTTGGCAACTTGTAAGTCGCAAACGAGATTAATAATTATTTTATAAGTTTGATAATCAGTTAGTTATTTTATTTAAAGTTGACTTCTTTTTGTTTCCCTGATTTTAAAGAAGTCGCTATCACTTTATCAATATCTAAAACAGAAACTGATAGCTTTATTTTTAACGATTGATTGTTTTTGATTGTTTCTGTTATTATTTCTTGTTTTGAATTATTTTTAAGCAATAATTCTATTTTATATGTATCATCTTCACAACCTTTATTGTAAATGGTTAATTTATTATCGCATAATATTGCCCCAAAATAATAGGGGTATAAGCAAGAAGAATAATTTGCTCTGTATAGCGCAAATTTGTCATTAACTTTACCTGAGGAATCAACTTGTCTTAATGCAAAATCCCATAAGATTTCTTTATTTCGATTTATTTCTACAACTCTATTATTACTTCCTTCACAAATTAAATAATTCCCGTTAGGCATTATTTTTACACCTCCCATTCTTTGGATTTTTCCCAGACTTTCTTTGTCATAATTTAAATCAAATTTCCATTTTAATTGAAATGAGTCTTTTTTGGAAATAGGAAAATGAACAATTTCAATGCATGATGTTTTTCCCTTGTCTATATCATTGTTATTAAAAATAAGCATGTCATTATTTTCTAATAACTGAATGTCGTGTTGTAATTTAAATAAATCAGTTTCAAAAACTTCATCTTCATCTTTAAGTTTAACACCATACGAAGCAATTATTTTTTTTGTTTTTTTATCAATTTTTATAATTCTGCTAATGTCACGGAAACTTAAATAAATAGCATTATTTTTTTCGTCAATTGTAAACGAATTAGCATGTGGATCTGCAATGCCATTTTCTGTTTGAATCATACTGCTTATTAAATAGTCATAAGGGAAATAATCCTTCATTCTCCATGACCAAACTATATTCCCTATTGTATCAAATTCAATGATGTTGCAGAAATTTACCGCATCGCTAGTTACTGTATCATTTGAAAAATTTACCTTTTCATTTCCTAAAATCATATAATTCCCATTCGGTAAAATAGTAAAAGCATGATGATAATCTTCCTTCTCAGATTCAGAAACTGTTCCTTTATATGGTGCTTTCCAAATCGAATTAAGATTTATATCTGTGCGACTAGCATTAGGCTGATGAATAAAAGTCATGCTTCCGTCAGGGTATAATTTGAAATCCCGAACTACTTTTGCATTAATTAAATCTAAATGTTCAGTAGACATAAACCAAATAATATTTCCATCTCTATCAACTGCGCATCGATATTGGTCGCACCATATAATACCATCTTGGATTTTACTTTTTTTATTGTAGTGCTGAATGGCTCTATATAATTTTGGGTTAGCCATGTTTGTATTTAAAATAGAAAAATAAAAATAGTTTGATTTTACTTTCTCATTATTATGGAGTGTGGTTTCCACAAACCACTTATATTTTTTACCAAGCTTTAAATTTTTAACAAGCAATAGTGGTGATTTTTCTTGTTTTTTTACTATGAAGTCTTTATTGGTAGGATTTGCAATTGAATCGTATGTGATATATACCATATAAAACTTAGCATCTTTATTAAAAGGATATTCAAAATAAATTTGATTATAATTAAGTTTTGCGTCATCTTTGGGCAAATATTGAGCGCTGACAGGTATTACGAAATTAATCATGAAAAAAAACACCACATATTTATTTTTTATTCTTTCCATTTTGTTAGCAGTCTTTTATTCTTGTTCTAATTCAAAAAATACCGAGCACAAAGAAACAGCGGAACTTGCTAATAAACAAGCGAAAAATGATTCAACGACAGTTAACGAAGAATTATGGGCAGTGCCAGATACTAGTACTATCCCACATGATGAATTTGGAGATATGGTTAGGTATGGTAGAGAACTCATTGTAAATACAGCCTATTATATTGGTCCCGAAGGAAAGGCGGGGAAATTTTTGGGAAACAAAATGAATTGTACCAACTGTCATTTAGATGCGGGAACAAAACCTTATGCGTTTAATTTTTATAGCACACATGCACGTTATCCTCAATACCGTGCGCGAGAAAATAAAATATTATCATTAGCGGATAGAGTAAATAATTGTATTGAGCGCCCACATAACGGAAAACATATGCCACTAAATAATAAGGAAATGATTGCCATTATTACTTACATGAAATGGTTAGGTGAAAATGTTCCCGTAAACGGGCATGTGCCTGGAGACGGCCCAATTAAAATTGATTTTCCTAGCAGAGCCGCTGATTCCAAAAACGGCGAATTAGTTTACAAAAGTGAATGTTTAAGTTGTCATGGAATAAACGGTGAAGGTAAAATGCGAGCTGATAATGTGTGTTATGAATATCCTCCCTTGTGGGGCCCTAAAAGCTATCAATCGGGCAGTAGCGTGCATCGTTTAATAAAAATGGCGCCTTTTGTTTATGCTAATATGCCGAATAAAATTGCCACTTTTGAAAATCCGAAACTAACCATTGAAGAAGCCTACGATGTGGTGGCATTTATTAATAATGATATTATTCATAAACGCCCTGAGCCTGTTACCAAAAGTGACTATGCTAGTTTGCCCCATAAACCAATTGATTATGATAAAGGACCTTACTTAGATTCTTTTTCAGAAACTCAGCATAAGTATGGCCCTTACAAAGAGATAGTTGATTATTATAAAAAAATAGGGAAAAAGGCTAATTATTAGATTATTTAATCTTCTTATAACAAGATAAATTTTAATAATTGTAACTTTACTCCATGATTTTAGAAAACCCACAAGAGTTAATTTTTCAATCCACTCTGTTAAGTAATGAATTAAAAAACATTGCTAAAAAAATATTTAATAATGAACGTATTACTTTTGATGATGGTGTTTATTTATTTGAAAACGCCAACTTATCCTATTTAGGTGCGTTAGCAAATTTTGTTAGAGAAAAAAAGAATCAAAATTTTGTATTTTTTAATCGCAATTTTCATGTTGAGCCAACTAATATTTGTGTTTATACATGTTCATTTTGTGCCTACTCACGTTTAATTAAACAGCGCGAAGAAGGTTGGGAATTATCTATTGATCAAATGATGGATATTATAAAAAAATATGATACACAAGAAGTGACTGAAGTTCATATTACAGGCGGTGTAATCCCAAAACAAGATTTAACATTTTATACTACGTTATTTAAAACTATTAAAGCACACAGACCAAATTTACATGTGAAAGCATTAACGCCGGTTGAATGTCATTATATTTTTAAAAAAGCAAAAGTAACTTACGAGGAAGGAATGAAATTGCTGAAAGAAGCTGGCTTAGATTCGATGCCGGGTGGTGGAGCCGAAATTTTTGATAAAGAAATCAGAGATAAAATTGCCGGTGGTAAATGCAGTACCGAAGAATGGTTAAGTATTCACGAAATTTGGCACAAACTAGGAATGCAATCAAATGCAACAATGTTATACGGCCATATTGAAACGTTTGAAAACAGAGTAGATCATTTAGAAAGATTACGCCAGTTACAAGATAAAACAAACGGCTTTAATGCTTTTATACCATTAAAGTTTAGGAACGGAAACAATGATATGTCGGATGTGCCAGAAGTTAGCATTATTGAAGATTTAAGAAATTACGCCATCAGCAGAATTTACCTAGATAATTTTGATCATATAAAAGCCTATTGGGCAATGATTGGCAGAAGCACCGCTCAATTATCTTTAAATTTTGGTGTTGATGATATTGATGGAACTATTGACGATACTACCAAAATATATAGTATGGCTGGAGCCGAAGAGCAAACACCAAAATTAACTACTCAGGAATTAGTAGATTTAATTACTCAGGTTAAACGAACTCCTGTTGAAAGAGATACGTTATATAACATTGTAAAAGATTATTCAATAAATTAATATTGTGTCGGTTCGAGCGCAGTCGAGAATATATTGTAAATTATGTCATATTTTTTTTTAATACTTTTTTTACTCTGTTTGTTGGTTCCCATATTCAGCTACGTTATTTTTCCGTGGTTTATGAAAGTATCAACGATGAATGTTGCACGCGTAAAAAACGATTACCAAGCAATTGGAGAATGGCCAGCGATAACAATCGTCTTTTCTGTCTTTAATGAAGAAAAAGTCATAAAAAGAAAATTAGAATCAATTTTAAATTCAGATTATCCAAAAGATAAATTAAAGATTTTAATTGGCTCTGATAATTCAACCGATCAAACACATCAAATTATAGAAGAGTTTATTGCTAAAAATTCAAACATTACATTAATTAAAAAAACTTCTCGACATGGTAAACTAAAAATCATTAATGAATTAGTTGATTTAACCGATACTGAACATTTGATTTTTACGGATGCTAATGTATTTTTTGAGCCAATAACCTTAAAAGCATTGGTCTATAATTTAATTGCTAAAGATGCTCAAATGGTTTGCGGAAATATTTTAAAATTTTCTCCAAAAAATAGGGGAATTTCCGACCAAGAAATTTATTACATTAATATCGAAAATCAACTAAAATATCATGAAAGTTTAAGATATGGATTTTGTTTAGGCGTTGAGGGTGGTTGTTACGCAATCATCAAAAGTAGTTTTGCAAAAGTACCTGATGGCTTTTTGATGGATGATTTTTTTATTACACTTGATGTCATTGAAAAAAAAGGAAAGGTGTTATTTGAACCAGAAGCCCTTTGTTATGAAGATGTAAACGATGATCCAATGATCGAGTTTAAGCGTAAAATTAGAATTTCATTAGGCAATTTTAGAAATTTAAAGTTTTATAACCATTTACTATTTCCTATGCATAAAGGTTTGGGCTTTGCGTTTTTATCGCATAAGGTTTTACGTTGGGTTACACCTTTTGCGCTCGTATTTTCTTTCTTTTTATCGTACGCCGTTAGCTACTATTTTTCAATTTTTATAGTAGTAAGTTTGAGCTATAGTCTGCTATTGATTTTACCAGCTTTAACTATTTACCTCGAAAAAATAAATTTAAAAATTCCGTTTGTAAATGCAGTAGGACACTTTATTTTAATGAATTTTGCTCTATTAATTGGTTACTTAAAATTCATTTCTGCCAGCAACGATAGTGCATGGGATCCTCCTAAACGAAATGTTTAACTAATTTTAATGCCAACTAATAACACATCATCCACTTGTTCGTGCGAACCTTTCCATGCATTAAATTCATTTCCAATAATTTCTTTTTGCTGATTAATTGGCATTTTAGAAATCTTTACTAGTTTTTCTTGAAATTGAGCATATTTAAATTTTTTACCTGCTTTACCGCCAAACTGATCAGCAAAACCATCCGAAAAAAGATAAATACAATCACCCGTTTTAACTTGAATTTTGTGCGTTGTAAATTTTTGAATCTGATCTTCTAAAAATGCGCCAACCGGAAATTTATCACCCTTAATGCGCTTAAGTTCGCCATCAGAAACAATATAAATTGGATTGTTTGCCCCCGCAAACAGCATTTCGTTTGAATGCTTATTAATTGCAATAAGTGTAACATCCATACCATCTTTTACATCGCTTTCTCCGTAGGATTGATGTAAGCTTTCGGTTAACCAAATATTAACTGCATCTAAAATTTCAGACGGCGTTACTAAATTTTTCTCCAAAACTGCTTTATTTAATAAATTATAATTTACTACAGAAATTAACGCTCCCGGAACGCCATGCCCTGTGCAATCTGCCGCTGCAACATAAGTATAGTTAGTTGTTTCAGCAATCCAATAAAAATCTCCACTCAAAATATCTTTTGGCAAATACAGGATAAATGAATTAGGTAATAATTTTTCCCAGAAATTTTTAGGTGGTAATATTGCATTTTGGATTCGTTGAGAATATCTAATGCTATCTTTTATATCTTTATGTTGCTCATCTACAATTTTCTTTTGGGTATTAATAATCTTATTTTTTTCTTCAAGACTAATATTAGCTTTTTGCTTTAAGCGATAACCTCTGAAAATAAAAAAGAGTAAACCAATTAATAAAACGCAGCCTCCAAGAGCAAAGGAAATTAATTGATTTTTATTTTCATTTTCTAAAGTCAATAATTGATTTTCAGTTTCCTTTTTTTCGCTCTCGTATTTAATAGACATTTCATGAATGGTATTTTGCATATCTTCATTAAATACAGAATCTTTTATTTGAGCATACATGGTATAGTACTTATTTGATACTTCAAAATCTCCTGATTTAGAGTAATACTTGGCTATATTTTTAAAAGTGATATATAAATTAGAAAAGTCATTTAGTTTCTTAAATAATTCAGCAGCTTCTAAACTAAATTCAATGGCTTTTTTAGTATCACCTAATTGATAGTAAACCTGACCTAAATTTTGTTTTGCAACAGCAATACTGCTTAAATCAGTCGAATTATTTTTTATAGTAAGGTTATAAAATTTAGTGTAGTACTCTAAAGCTGATTGATAATTCTTCACCTGAAATAAAACGCTACCAATACTATTATAACAAATAGATAACCAAACTGAATTATTTAATTGATTGAAGTAATCTTCTGCTTTTTTATAATTTGACAAGGCCTCTTTGTAATCAGTTTTATAATTATAGTAGTTGCCCATATTTAAATAACTTATAGCAATACCAGTTTTATTATCTAAAATAGAATCATATGTTATTGCATTTT
>JBIKOX010000177.1:0-6175 GCA_044357775.1 Bacteroidia bacterium
AGCCGAATCAACCTCATTTGAATTTAAGTTTTTTGTACTCATGGCATCACCCAAAAAATTTGAATAGCCCATCTTTTTATCATTGCTATTGGCGCAGAGTTTATCTGCAATTGATTTTAATCGATCTAATGGAGCACTAAATTCTTTTCGTAAATACTCTAGTTCATCCTCCGTATCGGTTTTTATTATTTCTTTATTAACTTTTAAAACGTACGAATAATCGCAGGTTTGTAAATCAATAACATGTCCTAAATCTGGTCCTGAAACATTATTTACTAAAATGTAAATAGCTTCGTTATAATCAACATTAATTTGTTTACTTGTAAATAAACTTCCTCTAAATGCTTCTGACTGAAAATTATCGGTATAGGTAACATTTTTATTAATGCTATCCACTTTTGTAAAAATACTATCAACGGTTGTATTACAAAGTTTAATATTATTTTTTATTTTATAAACTTCCAAATCATATCGGTCGTTTTCGTTGTTGGGTATAATTGTAAAGCTTATAAAACAGGGTTGATGAAAAACAAATTTGTACCAAATGAGGGTTCTGTCCTCTTCTGATTTTTTGATAGTTGTTTCGTAAAATAAATTGAAATTTTTTCTGATAATACATTTATGCGACATAATCATTTCTGATAGAGAGCCCATACCTTTGTACTTTTGGGCAAAATCTTCATAATTTTTTTGTCCTAATAAATTTTGATTGAATAGTAAATGCATTAATAAAATGATACTTATCCAGTATTTATTAAGCATATGTTTGTTTTTATAAAAGTTCTTAGTTATAAATTTAAACTAAAATTTTATAAAATTACAATTTGCAAAAAAAAGATCGTGTATTTTTAAAATGCTAATCCTTAATGGAAGTTAAAACGTAATTTTTTAAATCTTCAAAATCCCATGGTTTTGATATATAACCGTGAATCTCAATGTTTTTTAATTCATCGGTATTAATATTATTTCCAGATTCCCCTGTTAAAATATATTTTTTTGAAAGCGGAAATCTTTCATGCATATAATAAATAATATCAGTTCCTTTCACATCATCTAAATGATAATCAGTAATTATTAAATCAATGTTAATATTTTTAGAATGATATTCACTAATAATATCGAAAGCCTCTTCTCCTGAGGAAGCAAACTCAACAATGTGGCTTTCTTCATTTAAAAAACGGCCTAATTGTATTTTTAAAGATTCTAAAATAATAAATTCATCATCTATTATTAAAATAACTTTGTTAGTTTTCATAAATAGAAAGTGAGTTAACTACATTTATTAAATCATTTTCTTGCCAAGGCTTTGAAATGATTTTCAATATAATATTTTTATCAATTAATTTAGTTGATACATCGGAAGTTATTTGCCCGGTAAGCATCACAATATTTATGTTTGGGAATTTATTTTTCAATATATTTGCAAATTCATCACCTTTCATACCAGGCATCAAATAATCTGATATTACTAAAAGAATTTTTACGCCGCCGTTTGTTAATGAGTCAACTATTTCAAGCGCCTCATCTGCACTTTCAGCAAATTCGAGCAGGTATTTAGCATTAAAGTTTTTTTCTAATTGAATTCTAATAGAATCTAAAATGATTCTCTCATCATCAACAGCTAATATTGCTATATTATTCATGTATTTTGTTTATGATATTGGTAGGTTAATAATAAATTTAGTGTCGTTGGCATTACTTATGCAGTAAATTAAACCATTGTGTTTGTCTATTATTTTTTTTACAATGTTTAATCCAAGTCCAGTGCCTTCTCCTCGTTTTTTTGTGGAATAAAATGCATCAAATATTTTAGGTATAACGTCTGCTGGTATTTCCGGACCGTTATTTGAAAAAGTTATTTCGTGTTGATTGTTTTTATTAGCGTATGATATTTTAATGATACATTTATTACCACTTGCTTGCAATGCGTTATTAATAATATTAGTCCAAACTTGCGACAATTCTTCTTGATTTGCCATAATGCTAATAGATTGATCTATCTCATTAATTACAGTGGAACCATATTTTATCTTGTTCCATAAAATAGTAATGACAGAATCTATACTTTCGTGAAGTTGAAAATTTGTAATTTCATTATTTATATTTCCATGCGAAAAATTATTGAGTGCCTTTACAACTTTACTGGCTTTTTCAACTGCAATTTCAATAGTATCGATTGAACGCAAAACTTTAATTAAATTGGAAGTAAATGAAAATAGCAATGCGCTATTGGTATGATTTATATACTCTTCAAGTTGAGGTTCAATAGTACTATAACCTAATTCGTAAATTTTGCGTGCAAATAATATAGTGTTAGCTATTTGATAGTTTCCGTTAACTAATTCTATCTCTATAGATTTAACTATTTCGCGTTCTTCTCGGGTGCTTAGTATTTTAGTGGGTTTTTTGTAAAACAAAAATAAATCAATCGATTTTTTAATATCTTCAGCACGAATAATTTGAAAAGATCTAATTAAATCGTTAATGATGGTGTGTTTAATATTATCATTTGAAGCTTTAATGGCGCCTAATGGCGTATTTACTTCGTGCGCAATACCTGCAATTAATAAACCTAATGTTGCTAATTTTTCTTGATTAATTAAATCGGTTTGTAAATTTACGAGTTCATTAAAAGCATTTTGTAAACTTTCGTTTTTTTCTTTTAGTTCTAATTTTGATAACTGAAGCTGCTCTGTTTCGTACGCTAAACTTATAACATCTGAAATTGATTGAGCAAATGCAATATCACCTTCTGTAAACTCATGTTTAGTTTCGATATACTCATTACAAATTACACCAATTGAAGTATTTGACTTAATAATTGGAATATCTAACATTGATACAATGTTTAGTGGCTGCAAATAAGGTGTAGTAAATTCTGCAGTTGCTTGATGAGTTTCAGCATCCGTTGCAGCAATTACCTCATCTTTATTTAGTGCTAAAAAATAGTTTGGAAAATCTTTAGCATATAACGTCATGCCGTCTATAACTGCATCAATTTGCTTTAAATAAATGGAGGTGGCATTAATCGCATTCTTTTCTTCATTAAATAACCAAACTGAGAATCGGTCGCATTTTAATATGGCGCTCGTTTTACGATAAATAATTTCCAGCTTTTCATCAAATGTTAACTCCTGAGACAGATTTCTCAAATCCAGTAATGTTTTTTGTTGCTGAATAAATGTTTCTTGCTTTATTTTCTCTTGTTTTTCATTTAATCGTATTTCTGTAATATCATGCAAATATAATCGCATGGTTGGTAAAGTTTCTAAAAAATAGACACTCGTATCAAAAACTTTGTCGTTAAAGTTAAATTCATATTTTTTATTTTGTTTCGCTGCTATTAATTCATCCGTTAAATTAAAGTTGTTGCAAATATCATCGAAAGTTAATAAATTGTATTTTTCAACTTTTTGTTTTGCAACCGGGTTTAGGTAAACTATTTCTTTTTTCTCGTAATCTAACTCGAGCACCGGATTTGGATTTTGCTCAGGAAAAAGCGCTAAATTTTTTATTTTTTTTGTTCGTTCGTTAACTTGATGTTCTAAAATAGAATTAGAATTAATTAAGGCATTTTTTGAAATTTCAAGTTCCTTGTTTTTTTCTGTTAGATTCTTAGTTAATTTTTTAGAATCTTCTAAGCCTGTGGTAGCGGCCTGCTGCAAAAACAAAAATTCCGCAATATAATCTTGTTTCGGGAAATCAGTAATTTTTAAGTGATAGCTTGAAATCAAAAATTTACTATTAATGACAGCATTAGCAAAAATAAAATACGTATTGTTGTTATGTTTTTTTACAGAGCATTTAAACTTTTGCTGCCCATCTAATGAATTAAAAAATAATAGTTTATTGTAAGTTTGTTTTTCAGATAACAAGTCGCTTGCGCTAAAGTGAGATTCCCACATAAAAAAATCAGAAAAAGGCTTGTTTTTTGTTATTCCGATTATTGATTTAAGATAATTAACTCCAAGCTCTAAAATCTCATTGTCACCATTTATTAATAAAAAATAAGGGCAATTAAAATTGATAGATTCAAGTAGTCGTTTTTCAGATTCAAGTAAGGCAATGTTTTTCTTCCGTGCAATAAGTAAGTCAATTACATTATTGGCAAGTGTTTTTAAAGCTCGTAATTGCTGCTCATTTAACTTGTTAGGTTTTGTATCAATAGCGCAAAGAGTTCCTAGTGCAAAACCATCGTCATCCACTAATGGCACACCTGCATAAAACACAATGTTTGGATTACCTGTTACTAATGGATTATCATGAAAACGGTCGTCAAGCCTTGCATCTGGCACTATTAAAATTTCCTCTGCCTTATTAATGGCATGAGCACAAAAGGCAATATCCCTGATTGTTTCTTTAGCTTCTAAACCAACTTTAGCTTTAAACCATTGGCGGTTTTCATCAATAATACTAATAACAGCAATAGGAGTTTGGCAAATTTCTGACGCAAGCAACGTAATATCATTGTATGCTTTATCATCTAACGTATCAAGTATTTGATAGCTATTAAGTGCTTTTAAGCGTTGCTGTTCGTTATTTGGTATTTCAGGCTTTTGCATTAATTACTTAATTACTCCATTCAATTTTAAAAGCATGACAATCATTCATTTCATTTTTTACTTGAATATGAGTAATCACAACATTTTCTTTATTAAATCTTTTACCAAGTCCACGCAATAAGCCAACAACCATAGGCACCATTCCTTCTCGTTTTGATCGGTACTCTAATTCAATTGAATTTTCGGTTTCATTTCTTGTGCTAAACTGCGGAGCAACTAATTCGGGCATGATGTTACTTACTCTGTTGTGCAGCATATCTAAATTATTTAAAAATTCAGATAATGTATCTCCTGCTAAATCAAGCATTTCGCCGTAACCTTCTTTAGCGGTGTATAAAATCCAGTACTCGCCAAATGTTTCCATTACTACAGAGGCATCTGCTCCTAATACTTTCGATGCATTATGCACTAAAGTGTAAGTTAAAGCATCAGGGTAAGATTGAAGTCCAATAAAAAATTCATCTTCAAAATTGGATAATTTTTTTATTTCAGCCCATTTATCTTCACCAAATTTATCGCATACTAAGTCTTGTATAGCTTTGTTTACTAATCCGTACATATTAAATTCTGTTTAAAGTTTATTAATTTTTATACTTGCGTGTTATTTTTTTCCTAGCAAATTTTTAGGTGGTAGGTTGTACCTGATATTTAGGATTAATATTTGAGGGCGAAATTCCCATAAAAATCATATCATCTGTTTGCTCGGTATTGCGCTGCCATTTTCTTAAAAACATATCTAATTCAGCTTGTCTTTGCAATGGCGGTAATTCTTTAATGCTGTCTAGGCAATCTAATAAACCTTTTTTCATTAGTTTTTTAGCATGTGGTCCGCCAAATTGGTCGGTAATGCCATCAGAAAAGAAATAAAAGTAATCGTCAGTTGAATAGTTTATCGACTGAAATGGGATATCGTCTGTACTATTTATAGGCATTCCAATACTTTGCCCTTTTAAATTATGATAATGATGCTGTTGGGTAACAGAGTCATAATGAATAAACGGACGTTTAATACCTGATATTTCAATAATAGATTCGTTAGGTTTAACTCTAAATAAAATAATATCTAAACTATCAAAAATGGTATTTTCTTTATGAGTACTCGAAAAATTCCTCATAATACTTTGATTTAATTTATTAATAATCGAGCGCAGTTCCTTAAACTTTCGCGTATTGCTGATTAAAATCTCATGGCTTAATACAGATAATAGCGCCGCAGGAATACCATGACCGGTGCAATCTCCTATTCCGCCAACAACATCCCCGTTTTTTCGGCGAGGCGACAAAAAACAAAAATCTCCACTTAATATATTTTTGGGTCTGTTAATGTAAATGCTATTTTTAAATACATTTTGTATTTCTTTTCGTTGAGGAAAAATGGCTTGCTGTATTCTTTCCGCATAAATAATCGATTCCGTTAAATCATGCAACGAATCAATAATGTTTTCAAGTTCATCTGGCAAAACAGGCTTAGATAAAAAGCCCTTCATGTTAGTGTTGATGGCTCTTTTATAGTTCGCATCTTCGGTATTCCCTGTAATGTAAACAACCGGTATAGTTCTAATTTCCTGAATTTTACTCATTGTTTGAATACCATCTAACGAGTCCTCCAATCT
>JBIKOX010000216.1:0-4737 GCA_044357775.1 Bacteroidia bacterium
TCGATTCAAGGTCTCATGGAATTAAATACCCTATAGATAACGCAACAACCTACGTATGACATTATATTTTGATTTACTATTTCTTTCCTTAAATTTGATAAACTAAAAATCATTACATCTGTCTTAATAATACAACAAATTAGCCATGAGTAACGAAATACCACGAAGAAATTTTTTAAGTCGTTCGTTGTTTGCCTTTGCCACAGCTATGGCAGCGCCTTCGCTATCATTTTCAGAATCATTTAAAAAAGCATTTAAATCACCAGAACAAACTATGAATCCAATCTTAAACACCAAGCCTTTAGGTTTTCAATGGGAAACTTCCGATCCATTTTTATTTTGCGTACATCACGAAGATGCTTTCCCTAAAGGAAATGAGCAAATGGCGCCTGATGAAAAATACTTAAATGGTCGTCACATGGGTGATGATTTTATTATAAAAGATGGTTTTAGAATGTACCATGGCAAATCAGTTCCTGGTTTTCCTGGTCATCCTCACCGTGGTTTTGAAACAATTACCGTAGTAAGAAAAGGTATTGTAGATCATGCCGATTCAATGGGTGCTGCTGGACGTTATGGTAATGGTGATGTGCAATGGATGACAGCAGGCAAAGGAGTGCAGCATTCAGAAATGTTTCCTCTGGTTCATGCCGATAAAGAAAATACAATGGAATTATTTCAGATTTGGTTGAATTTACCAAAGCGAAATAAAATGGTTGAACCTCATTTTAAAATGTTTTGGAGAGAATCAATTCCAAACCAGGTTCATGTGGATTCATCCAATAAAAAAACAACTGTAGAAGTTATAGCCGGTAAGTTAGAAAATGCTGAAGCTCCAACCCCACCACCTAATTCGTGGGCAGCAGATTCCGCAAATGAGGTAGCTGTTTGGAATATTAAAATGGAAGCAGGCGCAACGTTTATTTTGCCAAAAGCATCTTTAGGAACTAATAGAACAATTTATTTTTATGAAGGCACTGAAATTATAGTTGCTGGCAACATCATTAAAAATTATAATGCTATTGAATTAAAAGCTGATTTGGAAGTTGAAATAAAAGCGGCTGAAGAAACGAGTATTTTAATGCTTCAAGGTAAACCTATTGGGGAACCTGTAATGCAATACGGGCCCTTTGTAATGAATACAAAACAGGAAATTAACAGCGCCTTTGAAGATTATCATAAAACTCAATTTGGTGGCTGGCCTTGGCCAAAGTATGATCAAGTGCATGAAAGAGAAAAAACGCGCTTTGCAAAATATGCTGATGGTAAATTGGAAGTAAAGAATTCTTAATATTCAACTTTTAGCGAAAAAGCAGTGAATTACAAAAAAAACAAATAAAAAATCCCGCCAAAATAAATTGTCGGGATTTTTATTTAAATAACTAAATTAAATTTTAAAATTATTCCTTAATTAATTTTATTGATTTTGTTTCATTATTTGAACTGATAGTTAAGTTATAAATACCGCTTGCTAGGTTACTTAAATTTAACTCGTCCTCAAAACTATCCGAACTACTTTCAATTATTACCTCACCTAAAATATTTAATAATTTAGTTTTAAATGATTTATTAGTATATTTTATTTTTACATTAGAATTGGTTGGATTAGGGAAAACTTGAATAGAACCATCACTATTTTCATTAATTCCTGTAACGTTACACGTTGCGCAGCTACCAAATGTATTTGAAATTGCTCCATCTGCAATTAACCATCTACGATTTGCATAGTTTGAATAATCAGTAACTGGCGCACAAGTACCACCATTAACCATAGACGGAATCAAATCTTCAAATACTCCATCTTTAATTAATTTATATTCTAATGTGTCATTTGGCGCAGGAGAAATTGAAAAAGTCCATGTACCATTCCCATTATCTATTGCTGATGGACCGAAATTTGGATTCCACTGCCATGTTGGCCCAGTTAATTTTACTGATGTAGCTCCCGGAGCACAAGTTGTTATTACGATATTTGGATAAGAACATGGAACGCATCTATCATAGGAAATAGATACATCACCCGAACCTACAACCCATTTTCTGTTTGCGTAACTAAAATAGTCTGTTACTGGTGCGCAATTTCCGCCATTTGCCATATCAGAAATTAAGTTTTCATAAACGCCGTTAACTATAACTAAGTATTCCATATCTGCAGTTGGAGCAGGGGATAAGGTAAAAGACCATGTTCCGTTACCATTATTTGTTCCAAGAGGCCCACCATTTGGACTCCAATTCCAAAATGGACCAGTAATTCTTACTGTGTCAGCAGTGGTTGTACATACATCAACATTAATAACCAAATCAATTAGATTATTTTCTTTAGCTTGATTGTTTTGAGCTTTTATATTAAGAGTAAATAGCGTAAACACTATGAAACTCATAAATACTCCTTTTGTAAGTAAATTTTTTTTGTTCATGTTAGATGTTTTTAAGGTTAATAATAATTTAATATGTAAAACAAATTTATTAAATTATTGTTTAAAATACAATAAGTAAAAAAATATTTTTAAAAATATAATAAAAACTGCATATTTTTTGAATTTAATTCTGATAGTTTTGTGCGATAACTCTTCTTTATCAGTGTAACAGCCAAGTTTTTATGAATTAATGTGCAAACGCCTAATTTAAAATAATAATATACTACGGATTTGTTATTGTAAAAAAAACACTTACTTTTAATATTTTAATTTAATAAATTGTAGTTATGACAACTGTTAAAAACAATAATTCATCATTAATAGTATTAATCTCTGTTTTTTTCTTTTGGGGATTTGTAGCTGCAAGTAATGATATTTTAATACCCGTTTTTAAGGAAAATTTGCATCTGGAGCAATGGCAATCTCAAATAATATCCTTTGCATTTTATCTTGCTTATACAGTTGGTTCAATTATCTATTTTTTAATTTCAAAATTTACTGGTGGCGACGTATTAAATAAAATAGGTTACAAAAATGGAATTGTAGTAGGATTGTTAATTTCTGCACTAGGTACGTTATTGTTTTTTCCTGCTGCTGAGATGGCTTCCTTCTCGTTAATGATTTCAGGATTATTTATTGTTGGATTAGGTTTTTCATTACAGCAAACAGCTGCTAATCCATTGGCTATTGTAATGGGCGATCCTTCAAAAGGTTCTCAGCGGTTAAGTCTAGCAGGTGGAATAAATAATTTAGGAACAACCATTGGACCTATCCTAATTAGTGTTGCCATTTTCGGCTCATTAAGTAAAAATAATACTGTATCAAATATTGAAAGCATTCAAATGCCTTACATGATTTTAGGAATAGCGTTTTTAATTGTGGCGGTTATTTTCAAATTTTCTTCTATTCCTAATAAAATTGAAATGGTTACAGATGAAGTCGATAATGGAAACCCAAAAGATTTAAGTAAAAAAAGTGCGTTAGATTATCCGCAATTAGTTTTAGGAATGATTGCTATTTTTTTATACGTGGGAGTTGAAGTATCTACTGCAAGTAATTTACCTGAATTTATGAAGCAACATTTAAATATTGAAACTAATAAAATTGCGCCATTTGTGTCTTTGTTTTGGGCTAGTTTAATGATTGGAAGGTGGACTTCATCTGTTGGAGCATTTAACTTAAAAATGGGAACAAAAAAAATATTACAGTTTTTTATGCCTTATATTGCTTTTTTAGTTTTCCTTTTAATTAATATTATTGCCAATAATGATATTACACCTTTTTATATTTATTCAGTAATAATACTAGTGTTAATCGTTGGTGATATAATGAGTAAAGGAAATCCAGCAACTCAGTTATTAATTTACTCAGTTTTTGGAATTATAGCTTTGTTTATTGGTATGATTTCTTCTGGAATGGTTAGTGTTTTTGCTTTTATTAGTGTGGGTTTATTTTGCAGTACATTATGGCCATGTATTTTTACTTTGGCAATTTCCGGATTAGGAAAGTACACAAACCAAGGTTCTAGTTTTTTAATAATGATGATTATGGGAGGTGGTGTAATTAGTTTACTGCAAGGGTTTTTATCATCTAATAATTTACTTGGAATCCAGTGGAGTTATTTAGTAGGAGTTTGTTGTTTTGCATATCTTGCTTTTTATGCATTAAAAGTTAAAGCTATTTTAAAATCACAAAATGTTGCCATTGCAGATAATTCCACAATGACACATTAGTTTTTTTGTATGTGATATTTAATTAGTGTCACCAAGAAAACTCACTATTTTTATGTGCTTGAAAGAAAGGGTGAGATGCTATGCATTTTTATAGCCTTTAAAGGAGTTTGCATTTCGCAAATGACTGTTTTTAAAGGCAAAAATAAAGACGCAGATGGCGTTTTCTTGCAAGCACTAATTAGTCAATTATATAAGCTAAGGAATTTTTAAGTTCGGTAATAACATTAACTTCAACAGGGTCTACGTCGCGCATTTCTGCTAAATAGATAGAAATCCAATCACATAAATTTATATAGTAAATTGCTTTTTCTATTGCTGTTTCTCCTTTAGAATAAATAATGTCCACACTTGATGCATATTTTTTTATAACTTCTAAATTTAAACCAGCCCTAATTTTATTTTTTTTATAATCATTTTCATCTAATAATATTAATACAGCTAGAGATTCATTTTTTGAAGCCCAACCCACAAGTTCATTATGATTCATTTCCGGAATTGTATTATGCCAACAAAGTACTTTTGAGTTTTCATTTAATTGTTGTCTAAACCTTATCGCTAAAGCTTCGTTATTTGTGGTTGTATAAATA
>JBIKOX010000137.1:0-8281 GCA_044357775.1 Bacteroidia bacterium
CATTAAAACAAGTTACGATAGAAAGTGTTGCAGAAGCGGATAGAGTATTCTCGATGTTAATGGGTGATGAAGTTCCTCCTCGTAGAGAGTTCATTGAACAAAATGCAAAGTATGCGAAAATTGATGCTTAGGTAATAAGATTTAGCTTTTCACCCTGAGCGGAGTGGAAGGGCAGGATAAAACGAAACCACTTCGACTGCGCTCAGTGTGACAAATGAAAATAAAAAAAGTAAAAACATAAAAAAACAACAATTAAAATGACAAAAGTATCAGTTATCGGCGCTGGAAATGTAGGCGCAACATGTGCAGAATATATTGCACAAAGAAGAATTGCAAGTGAAGTAGTTATCTTAGATATTAAAGAAAACTTTGCAGAAGGTAAAGCATTAGATTTAATGCAAACAGCCTCTTTAAATGGATTCAATACACGCATTAGCGGTAGTACAAATGATTATGCTAAAACAGCTAATAGCGATGTGGTAGTTATAACCTCAGGTATTCCTCGTAAACCAGGCATGACTCGTGAGGAGTTAATTGGTATCAATGCAGGAATTGTGAAAACAAATGCAGTTATTATCATCGTTTCTAATCCAATGGATACTATGACTTACTTAGCATTAAAAGGAAGTAAATTACCTAAAAATCGTATCATTGGTATGGGTGGTGCTTTAGATAGCGCACGTTTTAACTGTTATTTATCTCAAGCATTAAATGCTCCGGCAAGTGATGTACAAGGTGTTGTAATTGGTGGACATGGTGATACTACTATGATTCCTTTAACTCGTTTAGCAACTTATAACGGTGTGCCAGTTTCCCAAACATTAAACACTGAAACTTTGAAAAAAGTTGCTGCCGATACCATGGTTGGTGGCGCTACATTAACAGGTATGTTAGGCACATCTGCTTGGTACGCGCCAGGTGCTGCTGTTGCAACTATCGTTGATAGTATTTTAAACGATCAGAAAAAATTAATTCCTTGCAGCGTTATGTTAGACGGAGAATATGGTCAATCTGACATTTGCATGGGCGTTCCAGTAATTATTGGTAAAAACGGTTGGGAAAAAATTGTTGACTTTAATTTGAATGACGAAGAAAAAGCTTTATTTGCGAAGAGTGCAGAAGCTGTAAGAAGTATGAACTCAGCTTTATCAACGGTAACTGCTTAATTTAATAGAGAAATGGATTTTAGTTTTTTCTTAGTTGTGAAAATCTAAACTTATAACTTTCTCATTATTTAATATATTTAAAAAAAAAGTGGGTTATCTGTTGTTAACCCACTTTTTTTGTTTTTTCTTCCAACCAATTGTTAATAGCATTAAACATTCAATAAGCTAAACATCAGAAAATTAAAAAAATAGTCAATTACAATTAAAGGAGTTTATAATGAAAAAACTTTTTCTTATTCGCCATGCAAAATCTGATTGGGAAAATCTAGATTTAAAGGATATTGAGCGCCCTCTAAATACACGTGGCTATGCTAATGCAAATGATATGAGTAATCAAAGAGGAATAAAGCCTGATCTTATTATTTCTAGTCCGGCAGTAAGAGCTTATTCTACTGCTTTGCTATTTGCAAGAAACTTAAATTATAATGCCAATACTATTATTTTAAAGCAAGAGCTTTATGAAGCAACAGTAAATGATTACGTTTCGGTTTTTTCTGAAATTGATAATAAATATGATGCCGTTATGCTATTTGGTCATAATCCCACCATTAGTAATTTAGTGGGTCAGTTAACACAATCATCTAATATACTGATGCCCACATGTTGTATTGCAGGAATTAATTTTGATGCAAAAAATTGGAAAGAAATTAAAATTGGAAACTTATTTTTGTTTGATTATCCTAAAAAATAAATTGGGATATATAGTATCAGCTAAAAACTAAAATTTAGAACGTAATCTAGTTTTTTTGCGCTTAGCAGTAAGAAAATACCCAACTTTAATTTGCATTGACATAAAAGAATCATTTTCTTTATCACCTCTTTGAGCGCCTGTACCATCGCCATTAGGGGAACTCGCATCAGGAATATTACCTAAACTTGGGTCAGACAATGCTAATGATTGTGGACCATATGCATCTACTTGTGCTGCTCTATCAAAATAGTAAGTTGTGCTAACATCATCAATATAATCAGTGAAAGTTTTTCTGTAGTTAAGTTCCACACCAATATTTAGTAGTTTTGTTACCGACATTCTCCAAGCTACTCCCATTGGAATGCTTATTGCAATTCGCTTATATTGTTTCGGTCCACCAGGTAATCCTTGACCTTCTGTATGAAGTGGATAAAGTTTTACATAACTTCCTGTATTTGGATCCTTACCCTTTGGATTAAAATAAAAAACACCTAAACCAATAAAGCCAATTAATTCATTTGACTTACTTTTATGACGAGATCCTAAGGTGTTTTTTAAGCCATATCTATGACCTGCATTACTGTAAAAAACAGAAAGCTCTGCTCTAGCGGCAAGTTCAAAAATATTTGATTTAAAATTTAAATTTCTATTATTTCTAAATTTCTCTGCAGTTAATTTATCGTCGCCTGCAACTAATAAATAATTTAAACTAGAATGAATATTAAAATTTTTTGCAATTTTATAACGATAAGCAAAAGATAAAGATGGTTTAGTTACAGCAAATTCTATATCTGCAGGACTATAATCAGTGCCAGTTGAATTTAACCCACCAAGATCACCTAAAAACTGTGAAATTCCCACTTGCACTATTATTTCTTGACGATATTTTTTCCAATCGTTTGGTCTTGTAAAATTCTGTGAAAAAGAATTTTGCAACAAGAAAATAAAACTGAAAAATAATATATTTTTTTTCATTGAGTTGACAATACAAGCGTGGCAAAAATAGTATTTTTTTTTAATCTGTAATAACTTTTTTTCAAATAGTTAATTTATATTTTGTTGCAAAAAAAGTATTGATTTAATTAGCATAAAAAATATGTGTCATTACATTTTATAACTTATTTGTTTTAACCAAAAAAATAATCAATTATAGTTTTTTAATTATCTATAAAATTTTTACCGAGAAAAAATCACAATTTAAATCAAACTAGAATTTAGATCTTAATTTGACTCTATTTCGATCAGAACTAAGTAAATATGCAATTTTAAACTGAATAGACATAAAGGAGTCATTTTCTTTATCCCCTCTTTGAGCTCCTGTTCCATCACCATTTGGTAAACTAGCGCCAGGAATATTACCCAAACTAGGGTCTGCCAAAGCAAGAGCTTTTGGTCCATAAGCTTCCAATAAAGCACTTCTGTCAAAGTAGTATGTGGTACTTACATCATCAATATAATCTGTGAAGGTTTTTCTATAGTTCATTTCAACTCCAATATTTATAAGTTTGGTTAACGAAATTTGCCAAGCTATCCCCATTGGAATGCAAATAGCTATTCTTTTATATTGCTTTGGTCCTCCAGGAAGACGTTGTCCTTCAGTGTGAAGTGGGTATAGTTTTTCATAAACACCTGTGGTCGGATGTTTACCTTTTGGATTAAAATAAAAAACGCCCGCTCCAATAAAACCAATTAATTCGTTTGATTTCCTATTTGATTTTTTCGATAATCCATTTTTAAGACGAGATGTAATTCCATCCAAACTAAAAAATAATGAATACTCTGCTCTTACAGCTAATTCAAAGATATTCGATTTAAAATTTAAATTTCTATTATTTCTAAATTTATCTTTTGTGAATTTATCGTTACCTGCTACTAACAAATAACTTAAACTAGAATGAATATTGAAATATTTTTCTATTTTGTATTTGTATGCTAAAGATAATGATGGTCTTGTTAACGCAAATTCAAGATCAGCCGGGCTATAGTCAGTTCCTTTTTTATTTAATCCGCCAAGATCTCCTAAAAATTGGGCTGCTCCAACTTGAATAATTAATTCTTGACGATATTTTCTCCAATCGTTTGGCCTCCTAAAATTTTGCGAAAAAGAGGTTTGTAAGATTGATAAGCAAAGTAAAATTAAGTAAAGTTCTTTCATTGAAAATAGCGCAGTTTTTAAAAAAAATATTGTTTTTTTAATTCACTCTAAGATTTTTTTTATAAAGCTATATAAAACAATAATTAAAAAGAAATTATTTTAAAAATAATCCATAAATTGGAATAATGATAACATATCAGAAGAATTTTTCCTTGTAAATTAATTGTAAAAAAAACATGAATTTACAATACTAAACCTAACTGCTTGCTAAGTCAAATTTCTATCTTTCATGAAAAAAGTCCAGCAAGGCTGAACTTTTTAATTAAAACATGTTACAATATAATCAATTGTATTTTTAAATAATGTTACTTTATTTAAACACAGTTGCACTAGAGCATTATCGGCCGCCTTGCATTGTTTTTAATTCATCCATCGTCATCATTTTATAACCTTCGGTAGATAAATTGAATTTAGAATCTGAAATTGGATCAATCGATACTTCCTTAGCTATCATTTTAAATTTCATTCCACCTTGACCACCAGAATATTCAAAAGGGACTCCTTTTAATCCTTTCATGATGGATTGACCACGACCTTTTCCGTCTTTATTTGGATTTGCAAATTTATCACAATACCACATTTCCACCTTTTCTTCTTTTTTATCTTTACCAACAATGGTTGTAATAATTGCTTTTTTACATTCATACCCTGCAATGGTTCTCGATTCGGCTATATACTCAATTTTAGGATCGCTGGGCTTGTCCTTTGATTTAGCTTCTTCCTTTTCCATTTCCGCTTTAGTTTGTTGCACGGCTATTTTATTTCCCATTTGTTCCATCAACATAATCATTCCTTTTTCATCTGTAAGTGTTTGGTTAGTAAACATCATAGAGGTCATTTCTGTTAATGACTTTTCATTTTTAAACGTCACTTTAGTTTCCATATCGCCAATCATAGCAGCTTGCTCAGGGGGAAGACCTTCCAATTTCATTTCGTATAATATATATCCTTCTTTTATTTGCGCATTTAATGATAATGTAGTAACTAAAACTGCAGCTAGGGTAGAGAATAATTTTTTCATAAAAGTTTTATTTTAAAATTTGAATTGTGTTTTTCAATTGTTATGCCAATTTACAATTTTGATAGTTTTGAAATGTAAAAATATGCTAAATGGCAAAAATAATGGATAAACTATAGAATTAAATGCAGGTTACTTTTGAATATCCGTAAATAATTTTTCCATTTCGGCACGAGTTACTATTTTATAATAAGCTGGCACTTCAAACACATCTTCCTTAATTTCTTCCTTTTTAACAGATGTGGCAGTAAAGCACATTTCTAAACCTAATTTTTTTAGTCTGTATTGCATTAACATTCCTTTAATTTCCTTGTAAGGCCCAATGTTATTAACGCTGTCCATTCCTAATTCGGTTGTATAATAAACATCAAAAGAAACTCCTGGTTCATTAACCATATTTACTTTAACCTTTTTACAATTGTAGCCAGCAATTTTTTTCATTACTTTAGTTTCAAAAAATTTTAATTCATAATTTTTATTTTCATCAACTAAATCGCATTCCCTTTGTATGCATGCATTTTTTAAATCCATGAACTTAACCATTTGTGTTAAAGTTTTTTGAGCAGGATTGCTTATAAATATGGTATTAAAAATACCCATTGTACTCATTTCTAATTGTACTTTGTTTTTTTTAAATTTTACCGTTGCAGAACTGGGAGCTAATCCTGCCATTGGATGGTTTTGATCAACAACTTCAGCGTTGTATTCTATTAAACCTTCTGTTAAGTTATTTTCAGTGCAAGCAGATTCACTGCATGACAAAGAAGTAAATAATGGAATAAAAATAGCAATTTTTGCTATATGTTTAATTGTAATCAAAAGACAAAAATTATATAGAAATCGAAGATAGTCATTTGGTTTATACCAGCAAATTAATATCCTAATATTTTAAGCATCGACTTGTAACTCTGCTCCTTTGCAAATAATTTGGTAATTAATTTACCGTCTTCATCTTTATCAATTAACACATGCTTTGGCGCAGGAACTAAGCAATGTTGAGTACCTCCATAACCGCTTAAAGCTTCTTGGTATGCTCCGGTATGAAAAAAACCAACATATAATGGTTGTTTATCTGTTTTTGAAACTTTAGGTAAAAACACCTGATTAGTATGAGCTTCACTATTGTAATAATCCATACTATCGCAAGTTAAACCTCCTAAATTAACTGGCACGTAGGGTTTATCCCAATTATTAACAGCAAGTAATATAAAACGCTGATTTATTCCCCAAGTATCTGGAAGCGTAGTAATAAATGAACTATCAATCATGTACCATTGCTCGCGGTCGTTTTGTTGCTTTTGGTCAATTATGGAGTATAAAGTAGCCCCACTTTCAGCTACTGTAAACGACCCAAATTCAGTAAAAATATTGGGTTCATCTAGTTCATGTTGTAAGCAAAAAGATTTAATTTGAGCAACAATTTCTTCAATCATATACTCGTAATTATAATCAAAACTTAAAGAAGTTCTAATGGGCATGCCTCCGCCGATATTTAAGGAATCCAAACTAGGACAAATTTTCTTAAGTTCTTTGTAAATATTTAAGCATTTGTTTAACTCGGTCCAATAATAAATGGTATCCTTAATTCCATTATTTATAAAGAAATGCAATAACTTTAATTCAAACTTTGGATTGTTTTGAATCTTTTCGGTGTATAAACTAATTATGTCAGTGTAACGAACACCTAATCTTGAGGAGTAGAACGCAAAGGATGGTTCTTCTTCAGTACTTATTCTTATTCCAAGTTGACATTTAGGCGCCTTTACATTTTTTTTGTAATAATCAAACTCATCTAAATGGTCTAATACTGGTATTACATTATATCCATCATTTAATAATTCAGATATATACTGCTTGTAATTTGTTTTTTTATAACCATTACAAATTATAAATGTTTCTTTTGTTATTTTCTTTTTTTTAATTTGCTCTCTAATGATTTGAATATCATAGGCTGAGGATGTCTCAATGTGAACATCATTTTTCATTACTTCATCTAAAACAAAACTGAAGTGAGAACTTTTTGTGCAATAGCAATATACATATTTAGCCTTGTAGTCAACCTTCGCCATTGCCACATTAAACATCCGTTTTGCTATTTGAATTTGCGATGATATTTTTGGTAAATAGGTGATTTTTAATGGAGTACCATATTGTTTTATGATATCCATTAACGGAATATCATTAAAATAAAGTTCGTTATCAACTACTTCAAACGATTCCTGAGGAAAATCAAATGTTTGTTCAATTAAATTTTGATACTTGTTTTGCATTTTACAAATGTAAGTTACTTACATTATACTACAAAGTACTTATGTAACTAATTTACATTTTATAAAAAATTAATAATTGTTTAACTTGGGAGATGATAAATCATGTAATTAGAAGATTATGCGCGAGTTAATTCAATAACCGTAATTTCTGGCCAAATTCCTAGTCGCCCTGGATAACCTAAAAATCCTAAACCACGATTTACATATAAGTACTGGTTATCTTGCTTATATAAACCAGCCCAATATTTATATATGTATTGCGATGGACTCCATCTAAAGCCAGGTATTTCAATACCAAATTGCATACCATGTGTGTGGCCACTTAAAGTCAAATCAATATCTCTGTATTTTGTTTCTTTACTCACTTGCTTGTCCCAGTGCGACGGATCATGTGACAATAGTATTTTAAATGGATAATCTTCGGTTCCTGCATGAGCGTTATCTAATTTGCCATATTTCGGAAAATTAAGATTACCTCCCCAGTTTTCGATACCAAGAACTGCAATTTTTTGCCCATCTTTTTCAATAGCCACATGCTCGTTCATCAATAATCGCCATCCTGAATTTGCATGAACTTCTTTTAAATCATTTAAGTTTTGAATTTTGGCTTGATCACTTTCCCAAATTTTATAATCGCCATAATCATGGTTTCCGAGGCAAGAAAAAACACCATAAGGTGCTTTTAAAGATTTATAGGTTTCTAAATGAACAGTGGTTTCAGAAGTTTCATTATTCACTAAATCACCAGTAAAAAAAATCGCATCAGGTTTATGATCTAAAACCATATTAAATGCTTTTATCAAAGGTTCAGTGCTCATAAAACTACCACAATGAATATCTGAAATTTGCACAATTTTAAAACCTTCAAACGCTTCTGGTAAATTTGGCGAGGTAACTTTAACTTTATGAACTCTAAATTTATATGCACCTCTTACCATACCGTACAAAAATGAAACAGCCGGAATTACAGTAAATGTAAAT
>JBIKOX010000073.1:0-13047 GCA_044357775.1 Bacteroidia bacterium
TATCGGCTATATCTGCTTTTGGTGCTTTTTGAAAAAAAGTAGCAATCCATCTAAAAAGGCGAATGATATCATCTACAAGTAAAAAAGTTGACCCAATTAATTTACAAATAAATAAAATAAGTGCAACCGACGAAATAAATCTAAGTATACTATTCCATTCTGGTGGGGGATAAAACATAGCCACTGAACTAATAACTAAATTAATACCAGCTAATGAATAAGCTACACAAAAAATTATTTTTCGTTTTTGAGGAGTGTAATCAACGCTGATTGTTTTAAGTGCTTGTAAAAAATAAAGTTCAACACACGCAATTAAAATAAAAAATAGCAGAAATCTTAAGAACATAAAGCGTAAATGATATAGTTGTCAAATGTAGCTGATTTATATCATTTTGTATTGACGCTAAATGTTATATTTTTCTAAATTTAAATTTTCATGAAAAAAGATTGAGCATGGTGCTAAAGTAATTATTGTTTTGTAATAATTAAATTTTTAAAATAATTGTTAATTAGTAATAAAATTGTTAATCATTTTTAGATGAACGGGAAACCAAAAGTCAATCTATATGTTACATTTGGCGCATAATTTTAACTTTTAAACTATTTTTATGAATAAGGAAGTATATATTGTATCAGCAGTAAGAACACCACTGGGTTCTTTTGGAGGAACTTTAGCTGGAGTGTCAGCAACAAAATTAGGTGCAATAGCCATTAAAGGTGCATTAGAGAAGATTAATCTTGATCCTAAATTAGTTAATGAAGTATTTATGGGTTCGGTATTACAAGCTAATTTAGGACAAGCTCCTGCGCGACAGGCTGCAAAATTTGCTGGTTTGCCAGATAGCGTTGCTTGCACTACCGTTAATAAAGTGTGCGCAAGCGGTATGAAATCTATTGCTTTAGCAACACAAGCTATTTTGTTAGGAGATTCTGACATTGTAGTTGCTGGTGGTATGGAAAATATGAGTCAGGTACCATTTTACTTAGAAAATAATAGATGGGGTGCAAAATATGGTAATGGAGTAGTAGTTGATGGATTGGCCAAAGATGGTTTAACTGACGTGTACGGAAACGTACCAATGGGTAATTGCGCCGATTTATGCGCTAAAGAGCATAATTTTACTAGAGAAGAACAAGATGCTTTTGCTATTGAGTCTTATAAGCGTTCAGCTGCAGCTTGGTCAGCAAATAAATTTAAGGAAGAAATTGTACCAGTGGAAATTGTAACAAAAAAAGGCACAGTACTTTTTTCGGAAGATGAAGAATATAAAAATGTAAATTTTGACAAAATAGCAGGGTTAAAAGCTGTTTTTTCAAAAGAGGGAACTGTTACGGCTGCTAATGCTTCAACCATGAATGATGGCGCGGCGGCTTTGGTCTTAATGAGCAAAGAAAAAGCCGATGCTTTAGGATTAAAGCCTTTAGCTAAAATTAGAGGTTATGCGGATGCTGCGCAAGCTCCAGAGTGGTTTACAACTGCGCCGTCACTTGCTTTGCCTAAAGCTGCAGAAAAGGCGGGATTAAAAGTTAGTGATATTGATTACTTTGAATTAAATGAAGCCTTTGCGGTGGTTGGATTAGTAAATATGAAGTTGATGAATTTAGATTCGTCGAAAGTAAACGTAAATGGTGGCGCTGTTTCTTTAGGTCATCCACTTGGATGTTCTGGTGCACGTGTTATTGTAACTTTAATTAATGTGTTAAAGCAAAACAATGGTAAAATTGGCGGAGCTGCTATTTGTAATGGTGGCGGTGGTGCCAGTGCATTGGTTATCGAGAATATGTAATTAAAGTAATTGTTATTATTTAGATCTACTTATTTATTTTGTAATGATTTAATATTTTTTAAAAATTAAAAATTATATAATTAATTTAGTCCCCAGTTAAAGCTGGGGATTTTTTTTATTTTGAGATTAGAAGACGAAATACAACAACAAAAATTTAAGTGTATTCAGCAAAAGTTGATGGTTAATTTGATTTATACTACTAATTGGATAAATGCCAAGCAAGACGAATTATTTAAAGGATCACAAATAACTATTCAACAATATAATGTTTTAAGAATATTACGAGGACAATATCCAAAGCCTTGTAGTATTAAACTGATAAAAGAAAGAATGTTGGATAGGATGAGTGATGCGTCGCGAATCGTTGATAAATTAAATGCAAAAGAACTACTTAAAAGGACCGAAGCTCAAAACGATAGAAGGTGCGTGGATGTTGTTATTACAGAAAAAGGATTACAACTTCTTCAATCATTAGATTATATTGATGAAACTTCAGAGCAACTATTTAGATCATTATCAAATAATGACATAAATTTGTTAAATGATTTGTTAGATAAATTAAGGGATATTTAATATTCATCACGGTTTTTTCTGTTTTTAAAGTTTATTTATTTTAGTTTTTAAAGTCATGTTTTTTTTTAAATTTGTATAAAAAAACAATGATACAAAAACTACTTATTATTGCATTTCTATGCTCTACGTTTATTTCAAATTCACAAAACTTTTCACTTTCTTACCCATTTAGTTTAGTAACGACTTCTTCGGGATTAATTGATCCCACTCCAACACCTACGGCTGTGGGCGTTACATCAGGATCTTTTACTGCGGTTGGAACTCCCTCTGTAAATCCAAATGCAGGTAGTCGCTTTTCATTTGTAGGCTGGCCAAATGGTTCTACAAATGGCATCAATACCTATTCAACTATGAGCGGTGCTATTAACACGAGCGAGTATTATGAAATTACAATAACACCGCAATCTGGTTATACAATAGCTTTAAATACCATGTCTTTTACCATTCAACGTTCATCGACTGGCATAAGAAGTTATGCTGTTAGAACAAACATTGATAGTTATACTAATAATTTACCTGCATCAATAGTTACAAATACAACTAATTTATCAGTTGTGGGAACAAATCAATTCTTTTGGAATTCAGATGCGCTTTCTACAGCTCAATCAGGAAGTACTATTAATTTTTATGGCACCACAATTACAACGGCGACTTCATTTCGTTTTTATGGATGGAATAGTGAGGCTTCTGGAGGAACATTTAGTATTGATAATGTTTTAATTAACGGAGACGCGTATTCAAGTTCAGTTCCTTGTAACCCACCATTTTTATGGGCTATTAACGGTAATTCTCCAATTTGTACTAATCAATCTTTAAATTTATCATCTGCAATTTTAGGATCTGGCCCATTCGTATATGATTGGTCGGGCAGTGGTTCTCTTAGCGCTGTAAATTTGTATTCAACATCTATTGCCTCCGCTACTTCAAGTGATTATACATTTTCAGTTAGCAATGCATGTGGCACAGCAACATCAGTTGTAACAGCAACAGTAAATTCATTACCAACTATTTCTGCAAATTCCGAATCGATTTGTGCAGGAAGTTCAGCAACTTTAACAGCCACAAGTACAGCAGCTTCTTTTATTTGGAATACAGGTGGTGTTAATGCTGCCGTAGTTGTAACACCAGTAACATCTCCAATTACTTATACTGTTACAGGAACCGATAGTAATAATTGTTCAGCTTCGGCTATAGCTTCGGTAACTCTAATTTCATTACCAACTATTTCAGTTAATTCTGATTCCATTTGTGCAGGCAATTCAGCTACATTAACAGCTTCAGGAACAGCATCTAATTATCTTTGGAATACAGGTGACGCAACTGCTGGTATAGTGGTAACTCCAACAACTTCAATAGCTAATTATACAGTAACAGGAACTGATGGTAATAACTGTTCAGCAACAACAATAGCATCGGTAACTATAAATGCTTTACCAACTATTGTAGTTAATTCCGAATCAATTTGCGCAGGTAATTCGGCAACGTTAACAGTATCTGGCGCAACAACTTATACATGGAGTACTACTGATAATAACTCAAGTATTGTTGTTACACCAACATTATCTGTTAGTCAATATATGGTTATGGCTACGGATGCAAATAATTGCGAAAATATGGCTACGGCTTCTGTTACTGTAAATGCATTGCCAGCTATCGTAGTTAATTCGGAATCTATATGCGCAGGTAATTCTGCAACGTTAACTGCATCTGGTGCTTTAACTTATACTTGGAGTACTTCTGATAATAGCTCAAGTATTGTTGTTACCCCAACAGCATCTGTTAATCAATTTACAGTAATGGCAACGGATGCAAATAATTGCGAAAACATTTCTCTTGCCTCAGTTACCGTGAGTGCATTACCAACTATTTTAGTTAATTCGGAATCCATTTGTGCGGGTGCTTCAGCAACGTTAACAGCATCTGGAGCATCAACTTATACGTGGAGTACTTCTGATAATAACTCAAGTATTGTTGTTACCCCAACAGCATCTGTTAGTCAATATATGGTTATGGCAACTGATGTAAATAATTGTGAAAACATGGCTATGGCTTCAGTTACCGTGAATGCATTACCAACAATTTTAGTTAACTCTGAATCTATTTGTGCGGGTAATTCTGCAACGTTAACAGCATCTGGCGCAACAACTTATACATGGAGTACTACTGATAATAACTCAAGTATCGTTGTTACACCAATATTATCTGTTAGTCAATTTACAGTAATGGCAACTGACGCAAATAATTGCGAAAACATGGCTCTTGCTTCAGTTACTGTGAATGCATTACCAACAATTTTAGTTAATTCCGAATCTATTTGCGCAGGAAATTCAGCAACTTTGACTGCGTCTGGCGCATCCACTTATACATGGAGTAGTTCTGATAATAACTCAAGTATTGTTGTTACACCAACAGGATCAGTTAATCAATATACAGTAATTGCAACGGATGCAAATAATTGTGAAAATAGTTCTGTAGCATCAGTTACTGTTAATGCATTGCCTATAGTTACTATAAGTACAGCGTCTGTTAATTTGCAATGTGAAACAATTAATAGCGTAACGTTAGATGGTGGTACTCCTTTAAATGGTGCTTATAGCGGTATTGGTGTAGTTGCAGGAGTTTTTAGTCCTTCTGCAGTTGGTGTTGGAACATATACAATTACTTATGCGTTTACTGATGGAAATAATTGTTCTAATTCGGCCTCTGATTTTATAACCGTTGATGCTTGCACAGGTATTCAAAATTTAAAAACCGAATCTTTTACAGTTTATCCAAATCCAGCAAATGATGCTGTTTTTATTAACTCTCCACTTTTTCCTGCAAATGTTAATGTATTTGATGTGCATGGAAAATTAGTAATTTCTCAAAATATAACAGCATTGGAAACTGAAATTAATTTATCGAATTGTGTAAACGGTATTTATCAATTAAATATTACAACTGAACAAAAGTCATTTAACTATAAAATAATGATCAATAAATAAATAGTTCTATTAATTTATAAAAAAAGGCTTTGTAATACTTAACAAAGCCTTTTTTTATTTTCCAATAAAACTCAAATAATCTTGTAAAATAATAGTAGCGCTTACCATGTCAACGGTATCTTTATTAGCTCGTGCTTTCTTTTTTAAACCTCCCATTAACATGGCTTGATGGGCTAGGGAAGTGGTAAAGCGTTCATCATACCGAGCAATTTTTATATTTGGAAACTTCCGAGTTAAATGTGTAACAAAGGGATCAATGTATCGTGCACTATCAGATGCTTGGTTTTGTAAGGTTTTTGGTTCTCCAACTACAATACATTCAACATTTTCTTTTTTTAAATAATCTTCTAAATAAGCAATTAAGTCTTTGCTATGAACCGTTGTTAAACCTGATGCAATAATTTGTAAAGGATCGGTTACTGCTAAACCAACGCGCTTGCTCCCGTAATCTATTGCTAAAATTCTTGACATAGAGTAAAGGTAAGTATTTTGCTTAGTAAAATAAGGATATAAAAAAGTTGTTTTTTTTAGTAACTTTGAATGGCACTAAATAGTAAATTTAGTTGGTATTATTTTTTAGTAAAAAAACATAAAAATCATTCAGCATGAAAAAGTTAATTTTTTGTTTAGCAACCGTTTTGTTTTTAGTTAACGTAACTTTTTCTCAGAGTTATATTCCTACTGCAAATGACAATAATTTAAGCTATGACTTAAATCCAGTTTATTCACATGCCATAAAAAGGGATAATTTAATCAATGTTAAATCTATTGGAGATATAATTCCACGGTATCCATATAATTGGATTAATAGCTATATATCCGTTGAAATTTCCATGACTTGCGGAGGGAAATTAAAAAAGATGAAAGGACTAAATGATAATTTGACAAGTGAGATGTTAAAAATTTTACCACTGATTGATCTTGGATCTGATATTATTATTAATGTTAATTATAAAACAAAAAACCCTGTTACTAATTTGCTTGAAGATAGTAAAATGAATTATGTTGCAACTTTGATACCGGATGTAGAGGCTGATTTTATTGGTGGTAAGGATGAACTCATTAAACTTATCAAACAAGATATCGCATACAGAATTCCAGAATCCACACTTAAAAAATTGAAACCAACATTAATTAAATTTACTATTAACGAAAATGGGGACGTTACAAATGCCGTAATTTCAAGAACCTCTTCTGACTTAAAAATAGATAAGTTATTATTAGAAGTAATTAATAAAATACCAAAATGGAAACCTGCACAAAATGTAAATGGTGCTAAAGTCTGTCAAGATTTTAAATTTGGCCTTGGCGTCCCAGGTTGCTAACTAGATTTTTAATAAGTCACACCAAGTGAATTATTTTTTGAAATGAATACTATTCAAGAATTTCTTGATTATTTTTAATTGGTTACATTTAGTTTTAAATTAAGATTATGAAATCGTTTTTTAATTCATTCCTATTTGCAATCAATGGTATTAAATTAAGTTTTTTGCAACGTAACTTTAAAATTCACGTTGCTTGCTCCTTAATAGCCGTTATAGCTGGATTTATCTTGAATATTAATTTAAAGGAATGGTGTATGATATTGATGTGCATTGGTCTTGTTATTTCACTTGAAATTATTAACACAGCTATCGAACAACTCGTTAATTTAATAGAGCCAAATTATAATCCAAAAGCCGGAGCAATTAAAGATGTTGCAGCGGGCGCAGTACTTGTATCTTCAGTTATTTCCGCCATTATAGGTGTTATGATATTTGGAAAATATATTTTAGATTTACTTTTTACTAACTAAATAGTTAGCATTTACTACTAAAAACTATATCATGAGCCATTTCCCTGAAACAGAATTAATTCTTACAAATGATAATCGTGTATACCACATTAATTTAAAAGCTGAATATATTGCGGATGATGTTATAGTGGTTGGTGACCAAAATCGCGTGGCGCAAATATCAAGTTATTTTAGTAAGATAGAATTTAAAACGGAGCACAGAGAGTTTGTAACTCATACTGGTATTTTTAATGGGAAACGGGTAACGGTATTATCTACAGGTATTGGAACAGACAACATTGATATTGTATTGAATGAATTAGATGCAGCTGTAAATATTAATCTTGAAACAAGAGAATTAAATCCGGTTCATCGTTCATTAAACATTATCAGGTTAGGAACAAGTGGTGCTCTGCAAGCTGATATTCCTGTTAACGGTATTGTGGTGAGTTCGCATGGACTAGGTTTAGATGGTTTATTAAACTTTTATGATAATTGGGAAAGCGTTTGCGACAACTCAATAAGTGATGCTTTTATTAAACATACAGGCTGGAAGCCAAATTTACCTTATCCTTATTGCGTTAAGGCATCGGAGCAACTAATTTCTCGGTTTCAGCAAGGTACACACATTGGTATTACGGCCACTGCACCGGGATTTTATGGTCCACAAGGTCGCCAAATTCGTTTAAAAGCAGCAATGCCCAATTTAAATGAACTTTTAACTGATTTTAAGTCAGGAGGTAATCGCATTACTAACTTCGAAATGGAAACTTCTGCACTTTATGGTTTAGGAAAGTTATTAAATCATCAGTGTTTAACAGCTTGTGTGATTATTGCAAACCGCGTCCGTAAAGAGTTTACAAGCAATTACGCTAAAAGTGTAGAGATATTAATACAAGAAAGTTTACAACGATTAACATCCTGATTGTTAAAAAAAACAAAACTTAGGTATAAAATAGCTGCATATCGGGGTTATTTTTGTTTTATATCAAATATTCATCTTTCGTTTAAGTAGCGTAAATAATGAATATTTAATACAATAATTGATTTAACATCAAAGACCTTTATGAAACCTAAGAAAAATGAAATGAACCTAAAGGAAGTAATTGCCTTAATTACTTTATTAGATGATCCGGATGACGGAATATATTCTGAGGTAAAAAATAGGTTTATCATTCTTGGCCCCCCAGCTATTCCTCATTTAGAAACTGCATGGGAAAATAGTTTTGATGCATTGATGCAAAAACGTATTGAAGGAATTATTCATACAATACAATTTAAAGCTTTACAAAACGCATTAAAATTTTGGTCGGAAAACGAACAAGATGATTTATTTAAAGGTTGTGCAATTATTGCGCGTTATCAATATCCTGATTTAGACGAGAACAAACTTAAAAAACAATTGCATCAAATTAAGCAAGATGTTTGGTTAGAATTGCATGATGATTTAACGGCTATTGAAAAAGTTAAAATCATAAATCATATTTTATTCGAAGTACATCAGTTTGGTGGTAACATTACAAACTATCACGCGCCTCAAAATTCATTTATAAACGTAGTTTTAGAAACTAAAAAAGGAAATCCTGTTATGCTGAGCGTTATTTACGCGCTGATTTGTAAAGAGTTAGGAATACCTATTTATGGCGTTAATTTACCTCAACATTTTGTGTTGGCCTACGTAAATGATTACGCTAATTTAATTGACCCATCAGATAAAACCTTATCAGATAATATTTTGTTTTACGTAAACCCATTTAGTAAGGGACTAATTTTTAATAGAGGCGATGTTGATGCTTTTATTAAGCAATTAAATGTAGAAGCTGAAACAAAACATTATTTACCCTGTTCAAATTTAGATATCATTAAACGAATTTTAAATAATTTAATTTATTCGTTTGATAAAATGGGATATGCCGAAAAGGTTCATGAATTAAAGGAACTTGAAAAGAATTTGTAATAGATTTACTGTGATTTTTTAGTTGAGAGCTATACAATTATAAGAGGTTTAACACAACCGCAGAAACTTCCCTATTTTTCTTTTCAATAATAATTAAATTTCAATTTGCTTTCGCTAAATTCTACATTCGGAAATGGTATTTTTATTATGTTAAGGCAAGAGAAAACTGATTTTAAAATTTTTGATTTTGTTTTGATTCTTGTTAAATCAACATCCAACGAAAAATAACTTTGACGATACCGATTAAAGTAAATATCATTTCCGTTTTTATCTTTCGTTACAATAGTATTCTCTCTTGCACCTATCATTCCGTTAGCTCCATAACCAAAGGCCACATTTAACCACTTCGGAAATTTATTTTCTGCTTTTATAAAGGAAGATGGGTTTATGCTTATCCAATAAATTTGTCCGTTATAATCTTTTAAAAATTGGGAGTAGGCCGATTCTCCTAATAATTTTGGATTGTATTTTGCATATTGAGAATTATAATACGAAAATTTTATTTGAATTCGTTGTTCATTCCAAAGTGCTTTTTGACCAATTGCAAATCCACTTCCTAGCGCGTTAGCATAAATGTCTCCCCAGCTAAAACCCCAACCATCACTAAAACCATCCATAAGTTCAATTGCTGCCATGTAAGTAAAGCCGCTTAAACCGCCAATAATTAATTGTTTTTTTTTAGAATAACCTACCCAATTCATGGCATCCATCATAAGCCGACCTGTTTGGTATGTTGCAAACGTGTGACCGCATTTATCTAATTGAAACCATTCTTTATTGTCATTGAATTGATGTAAACTTTTTGTTTTATATTCTTTATACCAAACTTCATTAAAATAGATGAGTGATGCAGAAGTTAATGCTAGCGAAGAAATTCCGAGGGTGTGCTTTCTTTTTTTTAATACAGAAAGAGAATCTGATGCAAATAAAATATGATTTGCAATTAGAAATAAAGCTATGATAAACTTAAAGCGTAACAAGTGGTTTAAATAACTAATCTAATTTACTAATAAAATTAGTAATTGCATGATTCACTTCGTTGTAATGAGTTTCCATAGGACAATGTCCTGCATTATCTATCAACACTTTTGTTGTTTGAGGTTTGTTAAAATACTTTGAACCAACTTGTATTGGAATCCAATTATCTTGTTTACCCCAGATAATTAATTTTGGAAGACTATTAATAATGGAATCATTTATTTTGGAATGACCTATATCAGCAAACATTCTGAATATACTAGAACCACTATTTTTAATTTTAAATGTTTTTAAATAACCTTCTACACTTGGCTCATCAGCATCTTTATGATAGGCAGAGCTAAGAAGTTTTTTAACCGATTTTTTTTCGAAACTTATTTTACTTACAATTATATCTGCCCATTTTAGCAGCGGTGGATACAAAAGTAGTTGTTGAAAAGCAGAATGATGAGTCATGAATGGAATTCCATCAATAAAAATTAAAGAACTTGTTTGTTTTGGATAAGCACTTGCAAATTGTGCAATTATTGAACATCCCATGCTATGACCAATTAATTCCCATCCATTTTGGTTAGTCAGCGCATCAATTTTGTTTAATAAAAAATGAATGGCTTGTATTTTATTTGTGTCAGAATAATTGGCTTGCGCTGTTTTATCGCTGTACCCAAATGCCGGCATATCAATTAATAAAACAAGAGTTTGTTGCCTCAACAGAGAATCAATGTTATTGCGAAAAGAAAATGTACTTCCATTTAAGCCATGAACAAATAGTACTTTCTGCTTTATTTGCTTTGGAACAAAAAGTCTGAAATGAAATTTAGTGTTATTAAAATTAAAATATTCAGAATTCGAAAATGGTTTGAGCGGAACTTCTGAGAGTTTATCATCAATTAAATACGGTAAAATACTAAGCAAAATAAAAGCCGAAAAAGTAACAATTAAAAACCACTTTAATATGCGTCTAATTGTTTTCACAAAACTTAAATCAAATCTTTAACTAGTGTGTTACCTTTAGTAGTATTTAAAACATCATCCATATCTTTCATTAAACGGTTAACAGTATCCATTTCTTTACTGTCTTCAATTGGTAATAAATTAATGCCTTTTTCGTCTAACTTGTCGATGATAAATTTAACAGTAAGTTTTGTATCCGATATCCCTGGTTGATAGCCAGTTTCTTTATCATTTTGCATTTTTACTTCATTAAAAATACCGGTTTCAGTAAATTCATTAATAATATTACGTGCAAGTCGCAGAGGTAAATCTAACTTTGAAGCAATCTCAAAGGATGTTAATGCCGTTTTACCTTCGTTAAAATTCTTAACCACATAATTCGCAATCATAAGTGCTATAACACGCTTATAACGGTCGCTAATATTATTGATATCACTTTCTAATTCATAATGATCAACATTTTGATGAGCAAACGTTAATTCAGCTCCAAACAATAATACGAACCATGTGTATTGTATCCAAATTAAAAAAAGTGGTAGTGCAGCAAAACTTCCATAAATAGCATTGTAGCTGCTTACTCCCATTTGAGATGAAACGTAAGCCCATTCTGACAACTCAAATAAAATAGCTGCAACAAACGATCCCATTGCCGCACCTTTTAATGTCACTTTTGTGTTTGGCAATGCTATATATAAAAAAGTAAACATCGCCCAAATTAAAGCAAAGGCAAATAGTTTCAAAAATATAAAAGTTAACGGACTAATAATTGTAACATTGGATGCTACTGTATCTAATCCAGTTTTCAGCCAAACGGTTAAACCGCCGGATAAAATAATGAAAATAGGTCCAATAAGCATAATTGCCAAATAATCAGTAATTTTTCTAACCCAAGTTCTTTGTCGTGTTACTTCCCAAATTTCATTAAAGCTTTCTTCAATACTGCTTAGCAATTTTATAACAGACCAAAGCAATAGCACAACTCCAAAACCAGCAATTAAACCGCCTTGTGTATTAGCAAGCATTTTGTCTGCATAAACAAACGCTTGGGTTAAAATATCTTTTTGATCGCTGAATTTAACGAGTAAATCTGCTTGTAAGGTCTCTTGAAATCCAAAACCTTTTGCAATGGCAAAGGCTAGTGCAATAACTGGAACAATTGAAAAAAGTGTATAATAGGTGAGGGCAGTAGCTTTTAGTAAACATTTATCCTCGTTAAAACCATTAATAGCTAACGAAAATATACGTAACTGTTTTAAAAAGAATCCTTGTTTTTTATTTAATTTATTTAGTCGTACGCGCCATAAGTTATGGGTTAAAAAATAAGTGACACGTTTAAAAAGGGTGATAACGTTTGCCATAATGATGTAAATATAAGCAATTCAATCTATTTTGAAAATGACATTACTTGGATTTCAATTGATTTCGTAATTGTTTGGATGTTTTTTTAATTCCATCATGACTCCAACCGGGAGGACCAAATACATACATCAATTTATTTTTGATGGAAGTTTGCTTTTTTAAATCCTCAAGAATAGAAAGCCACTCATGAAAAACCATCATCATAGGGTTGTATGATTTTAAATTTTCTGTTAGTCCATAAATTACTTCTTCGCCCTCTATTTCTTCTTCAAATGTGCCGAACAATCTATCCCAAATAATAAAGACCATTCCCATATTTTTATCTAAATACCTAACATTACTGGCATGATGAACTCGATGATGTGAAGGTGTTGATAAAAATAGTTCTAAAAACCCTAGTTTTCCAACAGTTTTTGTGTGAATGAGTATACCATATATCTGAGTAGCTGCATACATAAACATGACATCTAGTGGATCAAAACCAACAAATGATAATGGAATAAAATAAATAAAGCGGTATAATGGTTGAAAAACGGATGAACGTAATCCAACCGTTAAATTAAATTCTTCGGATGAATGATGTGTTACGTGTACTGCCCAGAAAAAACGACAGTAATGGTCAATCCGATGCATCCAATAAAAAGCAAAATCTTCGGCAATTAGCAGTGCTGACCAGTACAT
>JBIKOX010000026.1:0-21315 GCA_044357775.1 Bacteroidia bacterium
CGCTTTTATATGTGGATGCGGGTCATAATTTTCTAAAATAAAATCGTTGATCGTAAAATCAAAAATTGATTTTACATCTGGATTGATTTTCATTGTAGGCAATTTTCTAAATTCCCTTGTTAACTGTAAATTAGCTTGTTCAATATGATTAGAATATAAATGAGCGTCGCCTAACGTGTGAATAAAATCACCTAATTGTAAATTACATACTTGAGCCACCATCATTGTTAAAACAGCGTAAGATGCAATATTAAAAGGAACACCTAAAAAAATATCTGCACTGCGCTGATATAATTGACAACTTAATTTTCCATCAGCCACATAAAATTGAAAAAATGCATGGCATGGAGGTAATTTCATATTGTTAATATCAGCCACATTCCAGGCGCTAACTATTAAGCGGCGAGAATCTGGATTATTTTTTATCATCTCAATCACCTGAGTAATTTGATCAATATGTTTACCTTCTGGTGTTGGCCAATTGCGCCATTGGTAGCCATAAACTGGCCCTAAATCTCCATTTGAATCAGCCCACTCATCCCAAATACGAACACCATTTTCAGTTAAGTATTTAATATTTGTATCTCCTTTTAAAAACCAAAGTAATTCATGAATAATTGACTTAGTATGCAATTTTTTTGTAGTCAATAACGGAAAGCCTTCCGCAAGGTTATACCGCATTTGATAGCCAAATACACTTATTGTCCCCGTCCCAGTTCTATCTTCTTTTTTTACTCCATGTTCTAAAACATGTTGCATTAAATCATGGTATTGTTTCATTCTTATTTTTAATTTACGTACAAAACTATTAAACCTTTCTGCAAAAATAAAAATGATTTATCAATCTTTATTAAACAACTTCGTACTTATTTAATTTTTTAGGTTTTATGAATTGGATTTTAAATTAAAAACTTAACTTCCTTCATATCGAATTCTTTCTCTACAGAATTTGATAATTGAATTTTAATTTGATACGCCAATAATTTTACCTTCAAAACTATTTCCATCTAAATCGTTGAATGGTTTTGTTTGATTCATTCCAAACAAAACTGTAAGGTAAGTATTATCAATAAAAGCGAGCTTTTGCTGCTTCAATTTTAAATACCATTTTTCTATTTTTTCACATAATAAATTCAAAATTAATTCTCGATCAAAATCATGTGTTGTTATCAATTTTAATGATGTTGCAAACCTTTCAAATTCATCAAAACTCATTTGATTTACATTGAATCCAATTCCAATTACTACATCTTTAATCGCCGCATTTGCTATATTAGTTTCAATTAATATACCTGCTATTTTTTGTTGATTTACTAAGATGTCATTTGGCCATTTTATTTTAATGTCATATTGACTACTAGTTAAAATATCAGTCAATAAGTCATAAATAGCCAATGCAGTTATTTTACTGAGATAAAATGAATTGTCTATTGATAAAAATGTTGGTTTTAAAATGATTGATGAAATGATGTTTTGCCCTATATTACTGAGCCATACAGTGCCACGCTGCCCTCGTCCTTTTGTTTGATTATCGGTGTAAACAACAGTACCTTCAATTACGTTAACATTCCTTAACAAGTTCATGGCATAAGTATTGGTGCTTTCTACTTCGTGTAAAAAAAGCAGATTCTTTCCAATAAACAATGTTTCCATGTACGTAAAAAGGTTAAATTTGTTGCTTATAGCAAAACAAAAGTAAAAAACGGAATAGTATTAGCAATAAAAAATATGGCAAAATTACCAATAAAGAAATCCGCTGCAAAAAAAGCAAGTCCTGTTAAAAAATCTGCTTCAAAAAAAGTGGCTACAAAAAAAGTTGTAAAAGTTCCTTTAACAGAAAAAGAAGAAGCTCAAAAAGAAGCAAATCGAATTGCAAATACTGAAAATAAAAAGAAAGTTTCAAGTGGTGCAAAACGACCTAAGAAAAAAGCAACTAAAGAACAAACAACTAGCTTGCTAGATGCAATTGTTGAGGGAATGCAGGATAAAAAAGCAAAAAACATTACAGTTATTAACCTTATTGGATTAGAGCACAGAGTTGCAGATTATTTTGTAATTTGTGATGCCGATAGTACAACTCACGTTGGGGCCATTGCAGATTCATTAGAAGATTCTGCGATAAAAAAAACAACCGAAAAGCCTTATCATAGCGAAGGTTACCAAAATGCTGAATGGATTTTAATTGATTATGTAAATATTGTTGCACACGTATTTATGCGCGAAACAAGAGAATTTTACAACATTGAAGCACTTTGGGCAGATGGAGAAATAACCAATATTGCTAGCTAAAAAATTAAATTCTGAGTCCAATTATTAATACATCAATAAACAAAACACATCATTAACTGGTTATTAAGTTAACAACTGTCTAAAATAAAAAAATGAGCGACGAAGAACAAAACAAAACAACAAATAATGACGAACAAAGCCAAAATTCGTCAGCAGAAGAAGACAGAAAGAAACAATTTGAAAAAATGAAAAATCGTTTTGGAAAAAAAACGTCCAATCCCTTTGGAGGATCTAATAACAGTAATAATAGTGGAAATAGTTTTTATTGGATTTACGGTTTAGTAATTGCAGGATTACTTGCATTTGTGTTTTTTGGACAAGAATTTGAAGGCAGAGTTTACGAAACCGACCAAGCACAATTTGAACAAAACATGCTTGCTAAAGGTGATGTAAAAGAAATTGTAATTGTTAATGAGAAGTTTGCAGAAATCACTATAAAGCAAGATAGTTTAAAACTTCCTCGCTACTCAGCAATAGATAAATCTGGGAAAGTTGTTCCGTTTTTCCCTGAACCTAAAAGCTCTCCAGGTCCTCACTTTAAATTATCTATTGCAGATAAAAAAGATTTTATTGAGCAAGTTCGTAAAGTACAAGAACTAGTAAGCATTCCTTTAAACATGCGTGTTTCTCCAACACGTGCAGATAGAACTGAATGGAGTGATCATTTAGGCTGGATGCTTCCAATTGCAATTATGGTTGTTTTATGGATTGTAATGATGCGCCGAATGGGCGGCGGCGGAAGTGGTGGTGCTGGTCAGATATTTAATATCGGAAAATCTAAAGCTGTACTTTTTGATAAAGATTCAAATGTAAATGTTACGTTTAATGATGTTGCTGGTTTGGATGGAGCAAAAGTAGAAGTTATGGAAATAGTTGACTTCCTTAAAAACCCAAAAAAATATACAGATTTGGGTGCAAAAATACCGAAAGGCGCTTTACTAGTTGGTCCTCCAGGTACCGGAAAAACTCTACTGGCTAAAGCTGTCGCTGGCGAAGCAAAAGTACCTTTCTTCTCTTTATCAGGTTCCGATTTTGTAGAGATGTTTGTAGGTGTTGGCGCATCTCGTGTGCGAGATTTATTTAAACAAGCAAAAGAAAAGGCACCTTGCATAATCTTTATCGATGAAATTGATGCAATAGGTAGAGCAAGAGGAAAAAATGCAGCTGCCGGAGGAAATGACGAACGAGAAAATACATTAAATCAGTTATTGACTGAAATGGATGGTTTTGGAACAAATAGCGGTGTAATTATTTTAGCGGCAACAAATCGTGCTGATATTTTAGATCGCGCCTTAATGCGCGCAGGACGTTTTGATAGACAAATTTATGTTGATATGCCGGATGTAGTAGAACGTAAAGAAATATTCCAAGTTCATTTAAAGAAAATTAAAATAGACACTTCGGTTGATATTGATTTTTTAGCAAAACAAACTCCTGGCTTTAGTGGTGCTGATATTGCAAACATTTGTAATGAAGCTGCTTTAATTGCAGCACGTGCAAACAAAAAACAAGTTACAAGACAAGATTTTTTAGATGCTGTTGATAGAATTATAGCTGGTTTAGAAAAGAAAAATAAAATTATTACACCAGCAGAAAAACGGGTTATTGCATTTCATGAAGCAGGACATGCCACTGTTAGTTGGATGTGTGAACACGCATCTCCATTAATTAAGGTAACTATTGTGCCTCGTGGACGATCTTTAGGTGCTGCATGGTACTTACCCGAAGAAAGACAAATTACAACTACCGAACAAATTGTTGACGAAATGTGCGCTACACTTGGAGGCAGAGCCGCTGAAGAAATTATTTTTGGTAAAATTTCAACAGGAGCATTAAGCGATTTAGAAAAAATCACTCGTCAAGCTTATGCATCCATTGTGTACTATGGCTTAAATGATAAAATTGGAAACGTTAGTTATTACGATAGTTCAGGACAAAGCGAATATAGTTTTAACAAACCTTACAGCGAAAATACTGCTAAAATAATTGACGAAGAGGTTAAAAAAATGATTGATATTGCTTATGCTCGCACCAAAGCAATACTAATAGCTAACAAAGAAAAGTTAACCTTGTTAGCCGAAAAGTTATTGGATAAAGAAGTGATTTTTAAAGAAGATTTAGAATCTATTTTTGGCAAACGTCCTTTTGAAAAAGATATAGCTGAAGATATAGCGCTAGTTGAAGAAAAAAAATTAACGGAAAGTTTGCCTCCAGCAACAGAAGAACCTATTGTTTAATTAAATTTTAGTCCACTGATAATTTTAGGACTATTTAATTGAATAATATGTCAGCATAGTAATGGGTTGGATTGATTACATTGAATATTATTGTAGCTTTATAATATGATTAATCGCGAGTTAATTGAACCGTTTTCGAAATTAGAACTCCTTGCAAAACAGGTAGTGGAAGGTTTTATTACAGGATTACATAAAAGTCCGTTTCACGGTTTTTCTGTTGAGTTTGCCGAGCACCGTATTTATAATAAAGGCGAGAGTACCAAGCATATTGATTGGAAACTATTTGGCAAAACAGATAAACTTTTCATCAAGCGTTACGAAGAAGAAACTAATTTGCGTTGTCAAGTTATTATTGACACTTCAAACTCTATGTTGTTTCCTTTAGAAAGGAAGCAAGGTGCCATGAATAAATTATCATTTTCGGTTTATGCAGCGGCAGCATTGATTCAATTACTAAAAAATCAGCGCGATGCAATTGGTATTACATTTTTTGATAAAGAAATTCATAAGCATTTTGCAGCCAAAAGCAACCCTACTCAGCAAAAGTTAATGTACCATGAGTTAGAGGAACTACTAAATAAATCGGTCTATGAAGATGTATCTTCAACTGAATCTGCAAAAGCGTTAGACCAAGTAGCAGAAATAATTCACAAACGCTCGTTAGTGGTTATTTTTAGTGATATGTTTGAAGCGCAATCAAATTTAGAATCTATTTTTGCAGCACTGCAACATCTAAAATATAAAAAGCACGATGTAGTTTTGTTTCATGTAGCGGATAAAAAACAAGAATTAGATTTTGAGTTCGAAAATCGCCCTCACCATTTTATAGATATTGAAACTAAAGAGGAGATTAAATTAAATCCTAATGAAGTTAAAGAAATGTATTTAAAAAAAATACGTGAATATACTGAGGCCGTAAAATTAAAATGCGGACAATATAAAATTGATTTTGTAGAAGCCGATATTAATCAAGGTTTTGATACTGTTTTGCAAACGTATTTAACTAAAAGGAATTTAATGCTGAGGTAACATCTTTTTTTTACAGATTTAGCTCCAACGAAATGCCTCAATTAATTTTTCACAAATCAGCTAAACTAAAAAAAACACCTTTAAGGTTTGGGTTCGTCTTTGTTTTGATCTTTAAACGCATCAAAATCAAACGTTAAAGTGAATCTTAGTGTATTTTGTAGTGGATTTCGCTGAGTGATAGGAACTAAATACGCCATATCTAAACCAAAAACATTGTACCGTAAACCAATGCCTGCTGTAAAAAATTTACGATTACCTTTAGTTTTTGATTCATTAAAATAACCTGCTCTTACAGCAAATGTTTTAGCATACCAATACTCAAAACCAACGCTGTAATTTATTTCATTCAATTCTTCTTTAAAACCGCCTGGAGCATCTCCAAATGATTGAATCATACCTTTTGGAACAGCTACATCTGGATTTTTTCCTGCTTCAATAATCTTCTCGTTTGTAGAAGGATTTATTGAATCATTTCCATTTACCGTTTTTAAATAAATAGGTTGCGTAGGCACTAATAATTTATTAATATCGCCATATATACCAAAGGTATTATAATCATCCACATTCATTTTTAAGCCACCACCTAAACGCAAATTAATTGGAATAAAATCTTTTTTAACAGAATAAGAAACTTTTGATCCAATATTACTTACTACCAATCCAACACTTGCTGTTGCCTTTTTATCGTTAATTTTTAACTTTTTTGATTGATAATACAATCCAACATCTACTGCTGCTGATTGCCCTGGTCTTGTTGCTTGTCCATTGCTTAAAGTATAATTTCCAGTTAAGTTAGATCTAATGTATCTTGCAGCAATTCCTGCTGAAAAAGTTTCAGATAATTTTTGTGAATAAGCTAAGTCAACAGCAAACTCATTTGGTCTAAATTGTCCGGTAGTATTACCAACAATATCTGTAAACGTAATGTTTCCTAAAGAAAAATATCGCAAGGATGCGCCAATAGTTTGTGTTTTACTGATTTTACCATAACCAGCTACATAATATAAATAAATGTCGGGTACTAATTGTTTAAGCCACGGAGTTACTGAAATAGCTGCTCCACCTTTTTTTTCGGCAAACGACATTTTTGCAACATTCCAATGAATACTATTTCCATCAGACGGAGTAGCTGCACCAACTTCTCCCATTCCGCCTTGCTTAGAGTCGGGGCAAATCATTAAAAAAGGTACAGCTGTAGTTATTGTATTAACTCTGCCACTTAAATCTTGTGTTGTTAAGGCGGCGCTTGTTTGGGCTGATGCCTGCGAAGACATCAACACAATAGTTCCAAAAAATCCTATAATTTGTTTTTGCATTGTATTATTCTTTTATTAAAAAGAGAACTTCAAAGATATAATTAATTTAGAATTACCAACTTTTCTATTTTGTCAGCTTTTTTATTTGCACCATCACTAACTGAAACTCTATAAACATAGACGCCTCTTGCTAATTTATCACCAAATTCATCCTTACCATCCCATTCTATTCCATCAAAACGAAAACCTTCATTATTTATTGTTTGATTAATCGATTTTACTATTTTTCCGCTAATAGTATATACTTGTATTTGAACTTTTAAACTTGTGCAACATTGGTTATGTTCTATAAAAAATTTGGTTTTTGTAGTAAAAGGATTTGGATAATTTAGGATATGTGTTAATGCTAATTCTGCTTGACTTGAAACAACAAAATCGATAGCTGATTTTGAGGAATTGTTTTGTACATCCCACACTTTTAAACTTAAAGAATGTTTACCTTCTGCTAATTGATTAAATGGATATCTAATTTTACCAGATTGATAGGTATTTAAGTCGGAAACATAATAATCATTAAGTATGATGGCATCCTTTGTGTTTTCGTCGAGCACAGCAATTACATCATGCCCTATTCCACTGCCAATTGTATTGATTCCGCTAATATCTGAAATTTTAGCATACACATTTGGATTTTCATTTGTTACTCCACCCGAAACAAATTTTTCATCATTCATAAACAAATCTATGGCAGGCCCTTGGTTATCGGCCACTGCATTTAAATTTGTTCCACCAATAACTATTTTATTATAGAAACCGTTTGCATCATTAACGCCATTATGAGCATAGTAACTAATTTTACCAATTCCGTAATTGTATGAAATATCTTTTGGTACCAAAAATGAAAATGTAAAATCTCCATTTACAACTTCTGATTTTCCTTTATAGATACTGTTTTTTTGCAATAAAAAAGGCATAGAGTATGATCCAGCATCATTTGCTTGTGTAGTAACCGTTGTTTCTTTATCAAATACAGTTGGATATATAACTCCATTAAAGTTCGTTATTTTATTACCACTATTATCACCAATATATCCACTAATACTAACCAGCGACAATGCGCTTAACGTATCTTTTGATGTTGGTGTAACTATTTTAGAATTAATTGTAGATGTATACACTTTTTGTTCTGGATAGGATAATCTTAAAGCAGGATCGCCTAAAATAACAAAGTTCATATACTGCTGACTAAAACCAATTCCTCGTTTTGTTAATTTGTAAATATCGCCTATGTGAGGCATTTTTCCGTTTGCCATTGGAGTTAAGGCATGTTCATAAAATTCCTTATTTAAAATAAAATTAAGTCCCGAAAATGCTAATCTTACAGTTGTCATTAAGCCAATAGCTCCACCATTTTCATTTAATAAACAATACTCGCCAGCTGATGTGCGATCGGGATCATCAAATCTGCTAAACTCACAAGTTGCGGTTACCATCAATGGTAAATTATTTTTATTCTTCCAATTTAATATCTGTGACACTTCAACAATACGTTCTTCTGTTAATCCCAATTCTCCGCCATGGCCTGTGTAATTTACAATTAAGGCACCTTTATCTATTCTTCTATCTAAAGCTTCAACAGCAACTGGATAGCGATCACCCCCGGGCGTAGATTCTTGAACATAAGCATCTAAAAAAATTTTATCTACATTAAATTGCTTTAAATTATTATAAACAATATCTGCTAAAAAGTTAGCTTGAGTAAGATGTTCATTATTATCCTCATCGTCAGCAATAAAGCAAACCCAATTTCTCCAATCACCTTGAGGATAATCATTTTCGGCTGTTATGCAAGAAGATTCAATGGCATTTACATTGAATCCAAAATTACGCTTATAATAGTGTTCAATTTTATTAGTTACAGCAACGGCCTCCGCTTTATTTTTTACAGGAAAACGCCCAACTCCAATATCTACAAGGTCTCCAGAAACTAAATCGCCCTCAGTATCATCCATCATTGCAAAATAGTCATCAGTAACAAATGAACTAGTCCACGATGTAGAATTAGAGGTTTCGAAAGATGGAATTAAAGCTGTATTTCCTGAAGTATTAATGTCTTTGTTTTTATATGAACCATCGCCTAATAAAAGTAAGTATTTGGCAGCTAAATTTGCATCAGTAGGACGTTTATAGAGCATTTTCACAAAATCTCTTATGCCACCTATATCTGGAGTTCCTGATGAAAACTCATTATAAATTTGATCAGTGGTTGCAATAGCATACGTTAAGGTATCGTATTCTTGGTGCAAATCAGCAATTCGCTGGGCTTCAGCTAAAAATAACGGATGAGTAACGATTATAAAATCCGCTTGTTGCACAGCGTGCAAGTTTTGATTAGCAATAGCACCATACGTTTGTGGAGTATATGTTTGATTAAAATTAAAAATACAATATTCTCTTAAAGAATCCGCTGTGGCCGTGAAATCTAAATTGCTTGAATTAGCATTATATTGCTGTTCTTTTATATCAAAAGGATTGGTAACATCCCATATTGTAGCACTTGAAGCGCTATTGTTCGTTAGTAGATATTTCACAAAAGTATTTGCACCTAAAACCGTTTTTCGATCTCTGAAATTAAATTGATTTTGACCAAAAAAGAGATTTCTTCGACAATTAAAAACAATGTTATCTAACCAGGCTGTTGCTTGTGTTGTTACCTTTGATATTGTAACTGACAAATAATTTGAACTAAGAATTCCTCCCTTGGAGTTTTCGCCTGGGAATCCAACATCTGCTAGATAAGATGAAGTGTTTGTTGCAGCGCATGTAAATGTAAACGATCCAGTATTAAAATTAACAGCGTAAGATGCACTACCAACTGTTGCGACATCGCTTCTAGATAAAACTCCTGCTTTAACAAATACACTATCTCCAATGGCAGCATCTGGTATTGAAAATGAAAATGTATAAAAAGTATTTAAGTCAAATTTTTCTCCATAAAATTCTCTGCCGCTTTTTACCACATTCACAGTGTTTTCTTCATGAAAACCATAATAATCTTGAGTACTAGTAGTTCTGTTTGGAGAATTTGTTAAGGAGGCAATTGAGGAAACTCTTTTTCCTACTCCTAAATCTGCTGTAAGGAAATAAAACGATGTATCACTAAAATAATGAATTTGATGATCAAAAGGCATTTTTGATCCGCTTTTACGTTTCCATGAATCTGTACTTTGACCGTAAAAAAGAATGTAATCGTCATTATCAAAAACTCCGTCACTTTCTCCAACAACAGTTATGGAATTTTCAAGCAGGTCGTCATATCTGAATGCAGAGTTTTTTTCTGGAAGTAACTTTCCTCCATTGCCATATATGCGCAAGTTTCTTGGATCTAAATTAGAAATATCAAATCCTAAACCACTCAATACAGTTTTGTTAATTTTATAAACACCATCTTTTGTAACACCTAATTTGTACCATTTTCCTGATGCTAAAATGGATGAATTAACGTTTGTTGGTTTACTATAGTTTTTAAATTGATTGATAGATATTTCTTTGTTGACAATTTGATTATCCCATTTTGGTTCATATGTTTCTAGAAATTCAAATTTATTTGAGGTTGCATTTAACCTTATTGGAATTATTTTAGCGTAAATTAGTTTATCGTGACCAGACTGACCTATAGAATAGTCTACTTCAAAATTTGACGAAATAAATTTTTTGCAGGTTGAGATATCCTCTAATTCTAAGTCTGTCAATTCTCTTACAACACTATTATCGAGCTTTAGTGAAGGAATTGTATTGCTTTGGATAATTAAATGTTTTAAATAATAAGGTAAATTTCCTTTTGCAAAATCTCGGTGAGAATTAAGTAAGTAATGCTCTTTGGTTTTTGTCGTTTTTTTATTAAAATCTCCAATTACTTCCTTATTGTTTTCAGATGTTCGAGATAATTGAGAAAAACTAAAAAAATAGCAGAATAGAAATACAATTAAAATTATTAGTTTAGATTTTGCTTTGATACACATTTACTTTGAATTTTATGTTTTATTTCCAATTAAACGACAAAGAAAATAAATTATTGTTGCATAAAAGTTTTTATTTTAAATTTAGACTGCTATATTTGTCATTGAGAAAAGAATTTAGTAAAAAAAATTATATGGTAAAAAAACTGATATTGTTACTGTTGCTTATTTGTGCTACAATTGCTTGGCATGATTTAAAAGCTCAAGATCCGCAATTTACACAGTTTTATGCTAATCCACTCTATTTAAATCCTGCATTTGCAGGTACGGCAAGATGTCCACGTATCGCTATGAATTATCGTAATCAGTGGCCTAATTTATCTGGCTCATACGTTACCTATAGTGCTTCTTATGATCAGCATATTGAGGCATTTACAGGCGGTTTAGGGGTTATCGTTACACAAGATGATCAAGCACGTGGAACTTTAAAATCCACTAACGCTAGTTTAATTTATTCTTACTTATTGCCTGTTACGCGCGAATTTTCTGTTAAAGCAGGTTTACAAGCAGGCTTTTTTCAAAAATCATTAGATCGCACAAAATTAAATTTTGGTGATATGATTGATGCAAGAAGAGGATTTGTTTGGAATACAAATGAAGTGATACCTGCTCAAACAAAAGCTAATTTAGATTTTTCTGCAGGTTTGTTGGGTTATAGTAAGCGTTATTTTATTGGTTTTGCAGCGCATCATATTACCCAGCCAGACGAAGGTTTGCAAGGTACCTCTAAACTTCCTATGAAAATTACAGCTCATGCTGGAGCCGTTATTCCTCTAGAAAAAGGCAATGAATCATATATTTCCCCAAATGTCTTATTTCAGCAGCAGCAAAATTTCACTCAATTAAACCTAGGTTTATATTTTGTTAAAGGAAATTTTGTAGGAGGTATATGGTACAGAAATTCTGATGCATTTATAGTATTGGTTGGAGTTCAAACTGATCATTTAAAAGTTGGATATAGTTATGATGTTACTGTTTCAAAATTGTCAAGTAATACAGCAGGTTCTCATGAGGTATCTTTACAAATTCAATTTGAATGCAGACCAAAGAAAAAGAAGTATAGAACAATTAGTTGTCCATCTTTTTAATATTATTTGTAACCTTTTTATAAAACTATCGTTATAGCCTTAAATTAAATATCAAAATATGAAGTTCAATTTCATCAAAAGTAGCAAATCACTGGCAATTATTTTATCAATAATTGCTGTATCATGTGGTACAGAACGCTCATCAGTAACTGGTTGGGCATACAACGATCCTGATAATGGAGGTTTTGAAAAAATGCCTTATGAGGAACAAGAAACAGGCCCTGGCCTAGTTCTAATTGAGGGAGGTTCTTTTTCTATGGGGCGTAATGAAGATGATGTTACCTATGAGTGGAATAATGTTCCTCGTAGAGTTACGGTTTCTTCTTTTTATATAGATGAAACTGAGGTGAGTAATTTTTCTTATTTAGAGTATTTATGGTGGACAAATCGTGTATTTGGTCCAACTTTTCCGGATATCTATTATAAAGCACTACCCGATACTTTGGTATGGAGAGAAAAATTAGCCTATAATGAACCTTTTGTAGAATACTATTTACGTCACCCGTCTTATAGAGATTATCCTGTAGTTGGAATTAACTGGCTTCAAGCAAATGAGTTTTGTGCATGGAGAACGGATCGTGTAAATGAATTTATTTTAATTCGTGAAGGGCTTTTATCGCATATTCCAAACCCATCAGATCAAGATTATTTTAGCACTGAAGCCTATTTGTCAGGAAAATGGCAAGGTCAGTTGAAACAAAAATTACCATCTTTTGATGAGCAAAATCCTGAAAGAGATGTAAAAATGGAAGATGGTATATTTTTACCAAAATACCGTTTACCAACTGAAGCTGAATGGGAATATGCAGCTTATGGTTTAATTGGAAATACTGTTGGAGAACGTATAACTGATCGAAGAATATATCCTTGGAATGGACATGGTGTTCGTAATTCTGATGATAAATACATTGGTCAAATTGCTGCTAACTTTGTTCGTGGAGCAGGAGATTTGATGGGAACTGCTGGTTTTTTAAATGATAATGCCGATGTTACTGCGCCTGTTTATTCGTATTGGCCAAACGACTACGGTTTATATAATATGGCTGGTAACGTTTCAGAGTGGGTAATGGATGTATACAGAGCTTCAACAGCACAAGATGCTGATGAGTTTAGACCTTTCCGCGGTAACGTATTTGTTACTCAAGTAAAAGATAGTACTGATGGTTCTATTTCTACTAACATTGATGGACCGGTTTTCCAAAAGTTTTTACATAAAGTTAATAAAGCAGGTCCTCATGGTGTAAGTCAACCAACAGAAGAAGTTACCGATAGCGTTTTAACAATATTAACAGCAGATGCTCAAAATTATAAAAATGCTCCGTCAGATGGTAAATCTGATATACCAGGTCGTGTAAAATGGAGAGAAGTAAACTCTGCTATTTCTTCAGATAATTTAGATGAACGTAGAAACTACAAAACTTCAGATTATATCAGTTATTTAGATGGAGATGTTAATTCTAGTCTTTATTACAGAGATGGAGAAGATGCTTATTCAGACAAAGCTAACAGCTTAATGTATGAATATGCTAAAACATCGCTTATTAACGACAAAGCTCGTGTATACAAAGGTGGAAGTTGGAGAGACAGAGCGTACTGGTTAAATCCAGGAACTCGTCGTTACTTAGACCAAAGACAAGCTACTGCTTACTTAGGGTTTAGATGTGCCATGGTACGTGTTGGTAGCCCAGTAGGATTAGGAAAATAAGTTTGTTGAAAACTAAATAAAAAGCCCTCTCGAGAAATCGTGGGGGCTTTTTAACTTTATATCATAGAGTAAAATTTTATAAACAAAAAAATGAAACCATATATAAGTACTGAGGATCTTTACAAACTGTTTATTCAGTGTAATCAAAAAATATCTACCGATACAAGAAAATTAGAAAATGGATCACTATTTTTTGCTCTAAAAGGGGATAATTTTGACGCAAATGAGTTTTCTGAAAGTGCCATACAAGGAGGATGCTCTTTTGCAATAGTGGATGATGAAAAAAGACATGATAATTCCTCTATTTTTTTGGTAGAAAATGTTTTAGAATCCTTGCAGCAATTAGCTAAGTATCATCGCCAGCAATTAAAGTTTCCAATTATTGGTATCACAGGAAGTAATGGCAAAACAACAAATAAGGAATTAATTCACGCAGTACTATCAAAAAAATACAATGCGTTTGCTACAAAAGGAAATTTAAATAATCATATTGGAGTCCCGCTTACGCTTTTATCTTTAACACATGATCACGAAATTGCCATTGTTGAAATGGGGGCCAATCATCAAGGGGAAATTGCGATGCTTTGCGAATTATCCAATCCAGACTACGGTTTGATTACAAATATTGGTAAAGCCCACTTAGAAGGTTTTGGCGGTATTGAAGGGGTTAAGATTGGAAAAAGTGAATTGTATAAACATATTTCATCTTCAAAAGGAAAAATATTTATCAATGGAGATGATGATGTATTATTGGAGCTAAGTAACAATTTAGAAAAAATATACTACGGCGCTAGCGAAGAATTTAATGTTCACGGAAAATCATATTCAAATTCGGAATTTGTAGAATTTAAATGGAATGTAAATAATCAAAGTGTCGATAATCAGCTATTAGTTAAAACTCATATGTTTGGTCAGTATAACTTTATTAATTTGTTGTGTGCTGTTTGTATTGGAAACTATTTTGCGGTAAGTAAAAACGAAATTAATGATGCATTGGCAAATTATATTCCAGAAATGAATCGTTCGCAAATAAAAAAAACTGCAAATAATTTGGTTATTCTTGATGCCTATAACGCAAATCCAAGTAGTATGAATTTGGCTATAGATAATTTTAACAATCAAGCATTTGAAAATAAAACCGCAATAATTGGAGATATGCTTGAGTTAGGTGATTATACTTATCAAGAGCATGAAAAAGTAGTGCTACAACTAACTAAAAGTAAAATTAAAAATGTACTATTTGTTGGCGCACATTTTTTTGAATTTAAAAAATTATTTAGAAATTACCTTTTTTTTATAAATGCAAATGAACTAAAAGATTATTTAGTAAGTCATCAAATAGTGGACTCCACCTTATTGATAAAAGGTTCAAGAGGAATGCAGTTAGAGAAAATTATTGAATATTTATAGTTACTTTTTAAAATCAATTACGCTTAATTGATTACTTTTATAATAGCACTTCTATTAAAATTTTAAAACAAAAATTGAAAGTTTCACATATTACTATTTCAAAAACGACACTTTGTAACATTGCATTTTTGTTGTTATTCAAAACTTATATTAGTCAACAAAATTTCTCCTTTGATGCAGTATTAAATAAAAGCACTATCCTTAAAAATGTTAGCGCTAATAAGGCTAAATATAAATTGCAAATTATTTATACACAAATTAATAGAGACAGTTCTGGAAAGCCTAGTTTTAAAAATTACACTTATAATGTTGATTCTAATACTTATTTTTATTGTGCTAGTTTAGTAAAACTTCCATGCTCCATACTGGCACTAGAAAAATTAAACGAACTTCAGATTGATAAAAACACCATCATGTTTACTGATAGCGCTCATTCTTGTCAACATTCTGTAAAAATTGATACAACAAACATTAATGGTTATCCAAGTATTGCGCAGTACATAAAACGAATGCTATTAGTTAGCGACAATACTGCTTACGGCAGAGTTTATGAATTTTTAGGAGTTGATTATTTACATAATCGTTTATTCAATCTTGGTTATAAAAACATGCGTATTGTGCATCGTTTTGATGGCGGGTGCAAAGGGCTAGAACATACAACTACTAATCCAGTTTCATTTTATAATGATGATTTAAAATTAGTATTTCAACAAAAGCAACAAACTTCAAAAAAATCCTACACCAATCCAATTGGAATAGTTAAAATAGGTAAAGCTTATATTGATACTAAAAATAAAAAAATACAAAAGCCAAAAGATTTTACTGAAATGAACTACATTTCGTTGCAAAACATACATTCCGTATTACAACGTTTGGTTTTTAATGAGTATTTATCGAAAACTTATCGGTACAATTTATCTACATCAGATCAAGAGTTTTTATTAAAGTATCTAACCATGTATCCTCGCGAAAGTAAATATCCAACTTATAGCAATACTTATTTTGATAGTTATAAAAAATATTTTATGTACGGCGATAGCAAAAAGCAAATTACAAATGAGGACATTACAATAACGAACATAGTAGGTCAATCGTACGGTTTTATGATTGATTGCGCATATATTTATAATAAAAAAGAAACTATTGAATTTATGTTGAGTGCAGTAATTTATGCTAATGAGGATGGGATTATTAATGATGGAAAATATGAATATAATACAATTGCCTTGCCCTTTTTAGCAGAGCTAGGCAGACAGATGTATGATTTTGAGTTGAAAAGGAATTAGCCAGCAGATTTCGCGGAAAATAGCAGAAAAAAAATAATAGCATTGAGAGTTTATAAATAGATAGAAAAATCCGCGAATATCATTTAGAATTGCGGGATAATAAATAATGACAAAAAGTAATAGCATAGATAGAATTAAAAAATTAAAAGAACTTTTATTAATTGAACGTGAAGAAGATTTTTTTCAATATAAAGACCAATTTTTAAGAGCAAGTATCGATCAGCGCAAAAAAAATGGCGTTACTTGGTTTCCCGTTAAAATTTTATCGGATGAAATAGGATATGCAGATTATGTGCATATTGAAATTGAACGTACTAATCAATTAGATGCACCACATAGGTTTAGTGCTGGTAAAAATGTAAGTCTTTTTTCAAATAAAAATCCTGAGGATATTCAGGAATTAACTGGAACGATTAAACAATCTGGTAAAAATAAAATGAAGATTATTCTTCATACAGATGAGTTGCCAGATTGGTGTTATGATGGTAAACTGGGAGTTAATATACAGTTTGATGATAATAGCTACATTGAAATGCAAAAGGCATTGGATGAAGTAATTGGCGCCAAAAATAATAGAGTACAACAATTACGAGAAATTATTGAAGGTAACCAAGCACCAGTGTTCGAAAAGATAGATGAAAGCATTGTAATTCCTCAATTAAATCAATCTCAAAATAAAGCAGTTCGTCATATCTTATCTGCAACTGATATCGCTGTTGTTCACGGCCCTCCTGGCACAGGAAAAACGACTACTATTGTACAAGCAATTCGTTTAGTTTTACAAACAGAAAAACAAGTTTTAGTTTGTGCACCAACTAATACAGCGGTAGATTTACTAACCGAAAAATTAGTAGAGCAAGGTGTCAATGTTTTGCGTGTTGGACATCCTGCGCGTGTTTCCGAAGATTTATTAAGAACAACTATTGACGGACAAATACAAACCCATCTTAATTACAAGGATATAAAAAGTTTGCGTAAAACGGCTGAAGAGTACTTTAAAATGGCATCTAAATTTAAAAGGACTTTTGGAAAAGAAGATGCCAAGCAGCGTGCGTTATTTTATGCCGAAGCAAGAAATTGTATTAAAGAATCCCGTTTGCTTGAAGATTACATTGTAGATTCTTTGTTTGAAAACGCACAGGTTATTTGTTGCACACCAGTTACTTCAACAAATAAAGCGTTAGCTAATAAAAAATTTGAAACCTTGTTTTTTGATGAAGCATCGCAAGCTTTGGAGGCTATTTCATGGATTCCTTTGTTAAAATGTAAGCGAGTTATTTTTAGTGGTGATCATTTTCAATTGCCACCAGTTGTTAAAAGTGTAAAAGCTAAACAGGGTGGCTTAGATAAAACTATGTTGGATAGTTGCATTAAACATGATGAAATTTCAAGTCTTTTAACAAGGCAATACCGAATGCATCAGTACATTATGCAGTTTAGCAATAACTATTTTTATAATAACGAATTGGAAGCTGATGCTACCGTCATAAACACGTTATTATCTTTAAACGAAGAAATGGAATTACTAAATGTTCCAGTAGAATTAATAGATACAGCAGGTTGTAGTTTTGATGAATTTCAAAACCCAGAAAGTTTAAGCTTATCAAATAAAGGTGAAGCCGATTTATTATTTAAACATTTAGAATTGCTTCTGCAGCAATATAATTTTGCCGGCGAAACACAAAAAATTGACATAGGAATTATTTCTCCTTATAAAGAACAGATTGAACTGCTAAAAGAAAAACTAATTGATTTTGATTATTCTGCTTATCCAATAAATGAATTGGCTGTAAAAACAATCGATGGTTTTCAGGGCGAAGAATGTGATGTGATTTATATTTCTTTGGTGCGCAGTAATCCCGATTCTGAAATTGGATTTTTATCTGATATTCGCCGTATGAATGTAGCTTTAACGCGTGCTAAGAAAAAATTGGTAGTTGTTATGGATACAGCCACCATTGGTAACCATCCATTTTATAAATCGTTTATTGAATATTGCGAAGGCCATAAATTTTACAAATCTGCTTGGGAATTTATTTATTAAGTTTAAGTTATTCTACTTACGCTCTATCAAATCCAAATACAATTGTAATTTATTCTGCGGAAGCACGTTTCCTAAAACATGGATATTTATTATATTTGTCTAAAAACCACTCGTATGAACTTCAAAAAGTATTTACCACACTTAGCTGCCGTAATTTTATTTGCTATTATCACCTTAATACAATTTAGTCCTTTATTATCAAACAAGGTTTTAGAACAAGGAGATATTGTGCGATATAAAGGGATGAGTCAGGAAATGACCGACTTTAGAAAAGCAGAACATGCTGAAGCTTTATGGACAAATTCAATGTTTGGCGGTATGCCGGCATATCAGGTTTCTACATTATATCCAGGAAATTTACTGGGGCATGTAGATAAAGTATTTCACTTATTTTTACCGCATCCAAGTGGTTACATTTTCTTATGTTTCATAGGCTTTTTTATTCTATTATTGTGTCTCGAAATTAATCCATGGCTTGCAATTATTGGTGCTTTGGCATATGGTTTCTCATCCTATTTCTTTATAATTATTGAGGCTGGTCATAATTCAAAAGCAAATGCAATTGGTTATTTAGCACCTTTATTGGGAGGTATAATTTTATTAATGCGAGGAAAGCATTGGCTTGGCTTTGCAGTTACAACCTTATTTATGGCAATGGAATTAAATGCCAATCACGTTCAAATTTCTTATTACGGCTTTATGTTATTTGGTTTAGTTTTTTTAACTTACTTTATAATGGCTGTAAAACAAAAATCATTCAAACCGTTTTTTATTGGAGTTGGTTTATTTACAGCAGCTTCATTAATAGGTGTATTGCCAAATGCAGGTAATTTATTAGCTACTTACGAATATGGTAATTATACTACTCGCGGTAAAACGGAGTTAACTATGAATTCAGAATTACAAACTAATCAAGGAAATAAAACTTCGGGGTTAGATAAAGATTATGCAACGCAATGGAGTTATGGAGTTGGTGAAACTTTTACGTTTTTAATTCCAAATTTTAAAGGCGGCGGTTCTTCAGCGATTGGAAGTGCCGACAAAAATGCATTAAAAAATGTTGACCCTCAAATGCGAGAGCAAGTAGCTCAAAGTAGTGCTTATTTTGGACAACAACCATTTACAAGCGGCCCAGTTTATATTGGTGCAATCGTTATGTTACTGGCATTTTTAGGATTATTTATTATTGATCATCCGTTGAAATGGGCTTTAGTAATTGCCACTTTATTATCGGTAATGTTAGCATGGGGTAAAAATTTTATGCCATTAACTAGTTTGTTTATGGATTATTTGCCTGGTTACAATAAATTTAGAGCAGTATCTATGATCTTGGTAATTGCCGAATTAACGATTCCACTTTTAGCAATATTAGCATTAGATAAATTTATAAATGCATCCGAAAAAAACGAAGTATTTACTTTGCCATTTTTAAAAACTCAAATAGATTTAAAAAAGATTTTAATTGTTTCGATAGCAGTAATTGGTGGCTTTTGTTTAATAAGCGCATTCATGCCTTCGTTAACCAATTCGTTTATTCCCTTGGGTGAAGAAACACAAATTGTAAATCAGTTTAAACAAAGTGGTGCTACAGATTCTCAAATTTCGCAATTTATGCCTGATTTTTTATCTAATATTGAAAAAGCACGTCAGTCAATTTTTCAAAGTGATGCTCGCCGTTCCTTAATTTTTGTAGGTTTAGCTTCTATATTTTTATTTTTATATGTTACTAAAAAATTAAAATTAGAGTTGTTTTTAGTAACCATGGGAATATTTTTGTGTGCCGACTTATGGCCAGTTGCTGGTCGTTATTTAGATAGTAAAAACTATGTGCCAAAAGCACAATACGACGCTCCACCTGCTAAAACCTCAGCCGATGAGCAAATTTTAGCGGATAAGAGTTTAGATTACCGTGTTTTGAATTTATCAACCAGCACATTTAATGATGCAGCTACATCCTACTATCATAAATCAATAGGTGGATATCATGGGGCTAAATTGAAAAAATACCAAGAGATTATTGATTTTCACCTTAATCCTGACAATGGTGGCGGAGAAATTAATGAATTTTATAAAGGTTTAAATGAAGCTGCTCAAAACGATTCGTTAATGAGAATTCATATGGCAAAGTTAGGCGTATTAAATATGTTGAATACAAAATATATGATTATACCAGCTAAAGATCAAACCTTTGCTATTCCAAATCCGCAAGCTAATGGTAATGCTTGGTTTGTAAAAAATATTAAAACAGTAGCAAGTGCCGATTCGGAAATTGTAGCCTTGTATGGTTTAAATACTAAACGTGAAGCCGTTATACAAGAAAAAAACAAAGGTATTTCTCCGATTGCAAATACATATAATGCAAATGGAAAAATAACGATGCAATCTTATAAACCAAATAATTTAGTTTATGAAACTGATGCGCCAGAAAAAGGATTTGTGGTATTCTCAGAAATTTATTATCCTAAAGGTTGGAATGCTTATGTGGATGGTAATTTAACACCACATATTTGCGTAAACTATATTTTACGTGGTATGGAAATCCCGGCTGGTAAACATAAAGTTGAATTTAAATTTGAACCTCAGATTTATAAAACAGGAAATAGTATTGCATTAATAGGTTCTATTTTATTGTTGTTAGTAGTTGGCGCTGGTTTATTTTTCGCGAAAAAGAAAAACGAGATTGTATTTTAATGAAATTATTTTCAAGTAAGTAAAGTATCACTCAAATATTTAACAATAAAAAAAGCTGCAGAAAATACTGCAGCTTTTTTTACATTTTTTATAATTATTACTTCTTTTTACCAGCTTTTTCCTTACCACTAAACTCGTATTTCTTTTTCAATTTATCTTTCTTAGTAATTTTTATTTCGCCACTTATTTCTAAATTATCAACAACACATTTCATTATCATTGTTTGATCATTTGCATCCGTTGTCGAAATTTCTGCTTCCG